>CAYHFJ010000057.1:0-17591 GCA_964355885.1 uncultured Flavobacteriales bacterium | reverse complement strand
AAAAACTACTGCATAACAACCCTTCGAATTTCAGCACCCTGTCCTGATTGGTATTTCAGAAAATACGTTCCCTTTGACAAAAATGAAAGATCTATTGTTTGGACTTTTGATTGAATTGTGCTCCTGTAAACTTCGTTTCCCAGGACATCATATATTTCAATTTCTCCTGTGTCCGTTATATTTTTTACCTGAATTCTTATAATTCCATTTGAAGGATTCGGTGAAATGATTAAACCATCGTTTGCGCTTAGATTATTTATACCTATTGTGTTGCTCTTATAAGTAATGAGCTGACCTGATATTTTATAGTGTGGTTCGGTATGCCCATTGTAATTGTAATTGCAATCAGGACAAGTGGATCCGGTCACACATCCTGTATTAGCAGGACTGCAGGCGTTTACATAATTTTGCAAACGATATTCAAGATCGAGACTTTGTCCGGGAACAGCTATAGCAGTAAGATCAAAAATTACCGGAAGCACATCAGCTCCGGGACACCAGCCTGCACGGTTGTATTGCCAGGTTCCGTTCTGAGGAGAACACGGATTCGTTGAACAATTACTCCTCCATAAGAGATGAATATTGGTTTGCGTTCCATCAACATAGAGTGAATGTGTTTTTTGCGAAAACTCGGCAGCATTGTCGGTGTTTCCCTGTCCATGACCTGTATTCACCATTTTAAATTTTACATTCAGCGCATTCACAGATATTGTTTTAGTCCTTACCGGTAATATGGGAGGATTAATGTTATCACCATAAACAAGATTCTCGTTATACCATAAATTTTCAACCTGAATATTTTCATATTGGGGAATCCCGGAAGTAAATTCGAAATCCAGTTTCACTAACCAACCGGGATTCGTCCATGTATCAATGAATGATCGAATAATTACTGTATCGCTTAACATGGATCTGTAATCACTCACATCAACCAGCCATCCGCAGGCTTTCCCATAAGGAGTGATATACCTTCCAATTTCAAACCATTCAGATTCATGCCAGAGACTAACATTAGCAAAGCGGTCCCAGGGATCGCAACCACCGGTTGGACAACTCAGCGTAACGTGCAATTTTATTTCGCTGTACATAGAAATATCCTGTGGAAAGAAAAAGGTATCCACCACTGTGCGCGTACCAAGTCCGCTACCGTTGCCCTGATGAATGTTATTCAAAGTAGTAATGCTTGTATCGGCCTGTATGCAATTGGCATCTTGAGCGAAAATTAAGATGAATCCGGCTAGAATGAAGAGTAAAGGATTTGAGAAATTCATTTGGAGTGATTTTTTTGTGGGATTAAATATAAGGAGAAATCGGTACTTTCCTTCACCATCTGATTTTGTCTAAATTCCGATTTATGATATTTGAGGATTAGTAATGAATGCCGATGTAAAACGATCATTGCAAACTACGGCCGCGATAAAATTCTTCCGATATTATTTTCAAGCAAACTATAATCCCCTGATTCTATCATGGTATTCCCGTTCAAATCTTCTATCAGGAACCCTGTTAAAAATTGTTGAAATAAGCTTTCAAGTTGAGCAAGGTCAGCTAAGGTAATACTACCATTATGGTTCAGATCACCACTAATAATTGCAAAGTTACCATCGTCAAGATTTTTCAGATTGCTACCATATGCTTTTGTGAGAGAATCGCAGAAAATAAAATTGACCGATGTATCAACAAACTGAACGGGCGATGCGCTCCAGGTTTCCAGCGAATTTCTATGACGAGCTATTATGTAATAAGATTGACCCTGAGCGGAGCCTGAAAACACAAAGTCGCCTTCACCAAAGATGTCAATAGTATTGGTATCGGTATAAAGTACCATATAAGGAGAAACCGAACTTCTCAATTCAACAACCAGAGTATCGCATACGTTAGGATGATTGATTGAATCAACTGTTGCCTGCATCTTACCTCCTCCAATATAAAATCCTTCAATGAACATCTTAAGATGCAGAGTTACAGAGCAAGCTTCATCAATTAATAAGTCACAATCATCATCAATTCCATTGCCACAAATTTCCAGAACCGGAATGTGATATATCCCTGTAAAAGGATTGCATCCATCAACTGTACATATGTTGCCATCATCAATATTGACAGAAGTGTGCGAAACATTCCCGGTCAGAGAATCGCACGCGTCAATTGTACACAAACTATTATCATCTGTATTTACAACAGTGAGATTTGTGGTAATAGAACTGTCACAGCCCCCAGCGGCAAGAAAAGTTGAATTGTAAATTCCGGTTACACTAACAACTTGACCATTCGGCAAAGTGTATAAACCACCTTGGGCGATAAACCGATTCACCGTATCAGAGAAAACCGGATTTACCACTATGGAAATGGGATCAGAAGTGGCGGTACATCCACTGGCATTTGTTTCGGTTACATAATAACTACCTGAGGATTTTGCTTCAATGCTTTGAGTGGTCATTCCATTCGACCACAAATAGAACGTAGCCATTGCAGCTGTAAGGGTTGCGGAATCTCCCTGACAAAATGTAGTCGGATCAAGTGTTGTAATTTCCGGTGATGTAATCCTTTCAACAAGTAAAATATCGTCTATTCGGTATTGATTAGTTGTTCCGCTTTGAGTGAATCGTATTCGCAAATTAGCGGATGAAGGTATGAGTCCGCTTGAAATAATATAATCCCATGCTGTTCCAGAAGGCAATAAAGGAATGCTAAGATTAGAATATAAAATGCCGTCACTGCTTACCTGCACCAGGAAGTCACTACCGGTTGCGCCACTGGGGCTTTTTGTAATACCAAAGGACAACTCAAGGTTGTTATATAAAGAAGTATTAATTCCCGAAATTATAAAATTCTTTCCAGCCGTATTAGTAAAGAAAACATTCGCTCCCCCTGAAGCTACAGGATATCCAGACGAATTTGTTGTTGTCCTCACATCGGCAGTTCCTGACATGGTCAAGATGTCATTCTGAAATCCGTTATTCGTTTCGTGGATGGTGATTGCAGTTGTAGACGTTACTGTACCCATGTTTTCAGAAAGCACAGTTACATCAGATTGAAAACCCGGACTGACCACGACAGTGGTAGAAGCCATGGCATTATTTGTCGCATTTGCATCGGGAGCAAAAATCGTATTGGCATTGAAAATATAATTTCCCGCTGAACTCAAATCATAAGTGCTGTCGAAAGTAACATCCATCGTCGCGCCTGCTGCCAAATTACCGGTGTTGATTGTTTTTGTAAAGGATTGTATCGCTGCGGCAGGGTTTGTAACATTCATTTGAACATTCATTGGATCCACAGAAAAGTTAATTATTGAAGGGCCGAAATTTTTAACCTGTACCTGCAAGGTGTTGTCAAATATCGGACAAGTGGCCAATGCTGGACTTAGCAAGGACAAGACGCCTACATCTTCTGTCAGACAATTTGTAGCTACATTGATGTAGTCAGTTCTTGTTTTTGTATTGTTGCCGTTTGCGTTACTGGCTATCAGTGAAATAGTTTTTAATCCTGCACTTGAATACGAAACCGCATGAGGGCCAGCGCTTGTTGCCGTTGCGGGAGATGCGCCGGAACCAAAATTCCAGGAATATGACGTAACACCAGCTGTAGAATTATCCGTGAAAGTAACGGATTGTCCAACACAAGTACTAAGAGGAGTACCAATAAAATCCGCAACAGGGGGCGATGCAGCATTTGATGTTGCAAGCCAGATAGTAATATTCATTAGTAATTTGCGATGGTTACCACTTGCATCCGCGATATATCCATCGAAAAGATTGTCATTAGAATCTCCGCTGCCATCATCACATGGCGAACTGTCTCCAAGAGCAGCAACCTTACCACTTCCGTAGCGTGCATAAGCACACATGACATTATTGTTCCCAAAGGAAGAACCGCTTTTATACACAACACCTTGCACCGAAGTATTTAATGCAGGATTAAGTGTAAGTGTGGTTCCATTGAACCATTCAACCGCAGAGACATTTCCGGCAGGTCCATATAAAATTGAATCCCCGGGCAATGAAGGTATGTTTGTTGAAAGTTGTGAAATGTTCACATAGTCGAAATTCATTCCAAAGGGATTTGCCTGAACAGAATTGTTATTCATTAAATCATTCAGGATAAATGGAGAATCTTCTCCGTCATTATTTCTGTCTGAGACATCGTGATCAGAAACCATAAACAATCCACCGCCATTCTGAACGAAGTTCATGATTGCCGTTTTCTCAGTAGCTGTAAACAGGATATTGGGTTCACATAAAATAAATACTTTATAATTGGAAAGATCTTGAGCATTACCCCCATTCCCATAGGTAATTTGTCCATTATATGGCAATGATTCCACTACATAATTCCTGTTCACACAATCTATACCCCAATAGGATAATGCACCATTCCAGTAATTTTGATTCGTAGAGCCGGTGATTCCGGATTGTGCCGGAGAAGGGATGATTTGTGCATTTGATTCATTGCCTCCATTTAATACTGCAGGACCTGAACCAAAACCAAGATTGTGCGCATCCGCATCGATCACCCAGTCGGCATTTCCGGCAGTTTCGGCGGAAGACGCGTCGAATAAAATTTTAATTGTCTGAGCTGAAGAAGCCAGATTAACAATTAAAAAAATAAATATAAAAAAGAGCTTGTTCTTTCTCACCGGATTAAAGTATCAATCGATTTTATTCTCACCTGTTTTGCATTCCACTAACTCAAGAATATATCGATGGAATGACATTACAACACTTCCCTTTCATTTAATTTTAAATGAAGACAGATGAAGCAATACATTATAAATTTGGCAGATGCAGAACAACTCTAAGAATTCTCCCTTGCAGGCTTGGACTTTTAAGAGATTGTTATTACAAAGTTAATTTTTTAATTGAAATGGGCAAATAACCAAGGAAAAACTCCTTTTTAGATGTGTTTTCAGGGTTCTATTGTATCAGAACTATGTCTGAACTTTGCAGGATAAGATGGGTTTCTTTAATCAAATCGATTAATCTGTTTTTATCAGTTTTCGAATAAAGAGCCCTTCACCTCGTGAAATTTTAATATAATAAATACCACTTGGAAGAAACCCAATGTTCAGAGAAATTTGGCTTCTTTCAATTTCGCTTTCTCTATATACCTCTTGTCCAAAAGAGTTGTTTACAGAAAAAGAAGTAAAGAAATCATTAACATTATCAGTTGTAGATGCAATAGTAATTTCATTGTGTGAAGGATTTGGATAAATGATCAATCGATTTAGATAAATTTCATCCGTCAATTGCCCCGCATTTGTCAACCCGGGATTTAAAACAATATTTTGAATACAAGTGCCGGCTACATTATAATCCAGATTGCTTTGAGCTTGCACTCCATTGCTGATATTTGTACTAACTCCGGATATATATGCATTCAACAATGTATTGGTTCGTCCATTTCCGGAAGAAGTGCTCCAAACATGCTTACATGTGGAATTTGTATCAAATGGAATGCTATTTGTCAATCTGAAACGAGCAAGGCGCATACCGGGATCCAAACAACCCATAGTACTATCTGAAATATAAGGGCCTGAACCGAGAGCGGAACGAGCCGCGCAATTGAAATAGCGATAAATAATCCCATTTACAAAATAGCCTAAAGCACCAATTTCAACTGTAGTCGGGACAAAATTCGGTGGGAAATCGGATGAACCTGTTATAATCGAAGCAAGTGGTGTTCCTCCATTCAAGATAGAAGTGTCAAATCCCAGACCAAACTGAAAAGTCGACATTTCAAGTGGTACGGTTCCTTCGCGCAAAAGGTACACATCGAACTCATACTCGTTAGGCGCAGTCTGCTCTTCATTGCTCAAGTAAAGCTTGTAAGTTGGAACTTGGGCCTTCACCCAAACTACAGTAGCAAGGACAGTCACTACGAACAGGAAGATTCTTTTAGGCAATAATTTTATCGAACTGGACATTAGGGTTTGATTAGTATATGAGGTATGCTATTTAAGATGAAAGCCAGCGCAAGGAAACTAATCAACAAAAGAAAACAAACTTCAAGCGTATACTTAAAAAATCAGATAAGTAAAAGGATACAACCTACCTGACTAAGGTAACCGAACCCTTGAATTCATGTTCCATTCCTTTATAGTCAGTAACTTTTGCCAGATAAACGTATACTCCTTCACTGCTAGCTTGATTTCCAGTCAATGAGATTCCGTCCCATGAAACTGAGAGACCTGAAGTACCAAATATTTCTGTGCCCCAACGATCAAAAATACGCAATTCCAATCGGCTGATACCCTGACCATAGGGACTAAAATAATCATTTGCATTATCTCCATTCGGAGTGAAAGCGTTTGGAAAATAAACCGTAAAAAATGGCTCCACATATACTTTCCCGTAGCTGGTATCATAACAATTGTAACGGTTTATCAATATCAACCGCACGTTAAAAGTTCCGGTATCACTGTAGGTATAAAAAGGATTCCGCAAATCTGAAGTTCCTTTTCCATCTCCAAAATCCCATTGCCAAATTATTCCACCGGTACTTGAATTTAAAAATTCAACTGCGGGATCTAATATACTTATCTCGTCAGGTTGTGAGACGAAACGTGCTTGCGGCAAAGGATATATTATTACATCCTTAAGTTTTTTTCTGCTTGCAATACAACCGCTATCCGAAGTGACAGTTAGTGTTATATCATACGAACCGGGATGAATATACGCGTGGAATGGATTTTGAGTAAAATCAAAATCCCCGTCGCCAAACTCCCAAAACCATTTGCTAATACTTCCGGGTCCGATAGTGGAAAGATCATTGAAGAGACCCTGCTGTAAGGCACATACACTTTCTGTTTCAAAATCGGCAGTGGGGATGTTGTTCACAGTTAATATGTAATTTGTACTGTCAATACAACCACCACTGCTTGTTGCAATCAGTTTAACATTATAAGTTCCGGGATTACTATAAGTATGAACGCCATTTACATCAGTGGAACTATTTCCATCACCAAAATCCCAAAGATTGAATAATATTGACCCGGATGAAATGGAGGAATAATTGACAAAAGTTTGCGAATAGTTTTCACAAACCTGTGCAGGTGAATCAAAAAGTGGAACCGGTTCGGGATTTAAATAAACCGTAACGGTATCACTATTCATACAACCATCAACATTGATTACATCCACGATATAGCTTGTTGGTATTGCAGGTGAAACTGTGATGGATGAATTAGTACCGGCTCCGTGATTCCATTGATAGGAAAGTCCACCGGAAGCAGATAATATCGCTGAATAACCTGGACATATACTCACGTCAGTTCCAGCATTAGCTACCGGCAATTGTTTAACCATTACATATACACTGTCATTCTGCTTACAACCGTTGGCATCTGTTACCTGAACGACAAACTCCTGACTTGAAACCGGTGAAACAACAATTGAAGATACCGGACTCCAATTTGAAAGCCATAGGTATGACACTCCACCTGATGCAGTGAGTGTTGTATCAGATCCGCTGCATATTGCCACGTCGGGTCCTGCATAGGCCGGAGGCAAGGGATTTACGTTTATATGAATAGTATCATTTATCCTACAGCCAACATCAGTAATAATCTGTACAATATAATCAGTAGAATTCTGAAGAGACACCGTGATTGAACTATCGGTGCTTCCACCCGGATTCCATAAGTAAGATACTCCACGCGAACCGATTAAAGTCGTAGCTTCTCCCTGACATGCAGCCCGATTGCTAATTGATCCGGTAATAAATGGATTTACTGTTACATGAACAGTATCATAATTTTCGCATCCATTTGGATCTGTAGCTCTAACAATATAATTCGCGGACGATACCGGAGAAACCTGAATTGAACTTAAGGTGTCGTTGCCGGGCGTCCATAAATAGGATATTCCTCCTGATGCTGAAAGTGTGACGGGGGAAGCATTACATGTTATCTGATCAGGACCCGCACTTACAGTAGGTAGCGGATTAACTATAACTCTAACAGTGTCGCTATCAGCACATCCGATTGAGTCAGTTACCAGAACACTATAGTCAGTTGTCGAAACAGGTGAAACTGTTATACTGTTTCCTGTACTGCCACTATTTGTCCATTGGTAAAAAACGCCACCGGTCACATTCAGCGTGGCAGTTGCTCCGACACAAATAGACTTATCGACACCGGCATATGCATTCAGCGGCGGATAAACCAGCACACTTACCGTGTCACTGTTCCCACATCCGTTTGTATCAGTTACATAAACAATATAATTTGCAGATGCAGCAGGTGAAACTGAAATTGAGCCGCTTGTTGCTCCTCCCGGACTCCATAAATATGAAACTCCTCCAGTAGCCGAAAGAGTCGCTGATGAACCGAAACAAATAGTTTGATTAGTTCCTCCGCTGACAACGGGTAGTGGCATTGAAAGTACATTTAAATAAATGCTGTCATACACCGAAGGAGCGCAACCGTTTGCTGAGGAAACTGTGACATAATACCACATGCTGACTGACGCTGTTGCAACCGGATTGGCAATATTCGGATTACTCAATCCTGTAACCGGTGTCCAGGAATAATGATACGTAGATGATATAGGTATGGCAGTAGCTGTTAATTGTACAAGTTGATTCTGACAAACAGTTGAAGCCGATGAGGACAGTAAAGTTACCGGTGGATCCGGAACTTCCACTTCAAAATAATAAGTTGTAACGCAACCGGAAATGTATTCATTGCCATGCTGAATATATACGTCAGGAACTATAGGTGAGGTGAGTGTCAGTATAGGGCCGGTTGCAAAAGTATCATTAGGATTGGTATTCGTTGACCACCATGATCCGTATAAGACATTTGACGTCCCAAGTTGAATTGTATCAGCCGTACATAAAAAAGAATCTACGAGAATTGGTGCCAACTTACTAAAGGATCCCACAGAATACGCATAGCTCTCTGCAGAACCTGTCCCGTATGCATAAGCCGTAAAACCACTGTCAGCCTGAAGTGTATGACTTCCCTGGGTCAGTGATAATTGGGCATAAGAAAAAGAACTGCAAAAAGTCATTGGTGTAAAGGAAGAGGAAGGGACACTTATACCATCCAGCCTGAGCTGGTTGATATGAGATGAATTCATTATTACATTAACATTATGTTGATTAATTACGGACGAAGTAACGGTACTGAATGTTACCTGGTCAATTTTCTGCTCTTGCGCGTTGAGATACATCATTGCCGGATCACCTGCTCCTGCACAGGTCACCCCCTGCATATATTGCGCGACACACAATGGTTGATTCGCAGTTATACACTGCGTACCTGTAATGTTATTAATTTCCGTGAACTGCCCGGCATTTAAAATAGTTGCAGGTCCTCCATCAATTGAGTATGATGTATTATTTTGATCCGCTAATACACGCAGTGTATATTGGGATGCAAACGAAAAAGGAACAGCAAAATATGTTTTTCCCCAATTAGATACAGGAATTGCCTGTTCGTATAATATATCACAGGCGGTACACCCCGCTGGAATATTAACACAAGTTGATCCTGAAAAAACCGCGAACGGCCGACAAGAACCACTGGAGTCGGTTGCTTCAACAATGCTGCCGGTTAAATCAAGATTGAAAGTAGCTGCAAGCACCTGAAAGGATTGCCCTGCATTTAGATTTATGGAAAAGGGGATACCGGCAGGACGACCACCATAAGTTGAACATGCCGGTGTAATTGTTACCTGTGTGCCGTCCTCTGTTGCAACTATTAATAATTCAGAATTAATGTCAGGGGAGCCAAATACTGATAACCCTTCATATCCGCAGGTACGGTAACCAGTTCCCAATGATTGCTTTGGATAAATCACTGTGGCATCAGCAGTATATTCCTGAAAGGCAATTGCAAATACACTGATTGTATCCGGCGAAATTACTTCAACACCTCTGTTTTCAATTACTTCAGAGGTGGTATGTTCAACCATATTAACCGGAAGGGGTATAGTTGTTGTCTGATTAGCTGTGACTATAAAATTCTGTGTCCATCCAAGTTGCGGAATGGAAACCGTGACGCTTGTATTCGTCTCAGAAGTAATAAAAAGTTCACATCGTTTTGAGCTGACATGAAAGGTTCCCATGTTCGGAAAACCAATCCAGAAATCTTTGCCTTTGGTAGGAATCACCCCTTGAGAAAATGAAGATGAAGTATATAGCGAAACAAAAACAAGAAAGATTATTCTGTATAAAATTCTTTCATACTGATTTACCTTCGCAGACAGAAGACGGGTGAGATTAATTTTACCGGAGAAATTATAAAATGTTATCAAGGGAAGGTCTATAAACAAAAACTAAATGTATAAAATAAATTCATACCAAACTAATTCTACGCAATATGACCAAAAAATTACAATTATTTATTGTGAATCAAAATTATTGCGTTTTTAAATTAAATAATTGAATCCTCTGGCGGGATTAATTAAATCAGGGCCTATGTGTTACAAGCCGGAATGGCAATTCAAAACAAAAAAGTTCGTTTTAGCCCGGTTTTACACACAAGCTAATCAAAAACCGAGTCGAATAAATGTAGCATTGAAATGTAAAGCAGTACCTGACGTAAAAAAAATCCCGGCAAAACCGGGATTTTTTCCTTTTCTGCCATGTTTAATTTGCCAATGTAAAATAGAAAAATTCTGGCGGACCTTCTACTCCAGCCTCCATCATTTTTGATTTCAACTCTTCTGAACCGACTCTTGCTTTTGCTTTTGCCATATCGGAGATAGCAAATACGATATAAACAATATTAGGATCATCAGCTCCGCGAGCAAGGCCCCTGTCAATTAATCCATTTTCACTTCTGGTTTTCATACCCTCACCATCAAAAACTTTGAGCCAGGCATCAAAGTCTTTTACGCGATGCTTAATCATTAGTCTGTCTTTGGCATCAATTTTTGAATCATCGTTACGCATTACATCAGCATAATCGAAAGATGGCGGTCCGGTCACTCCGGCTTTATCCATTGCATCCTTTAATTCTGGCATGGCACCAAATTCTTTTGCTTTCTGCATATCTGCAATTTTATCAATTACAATTAGCTGATTGGGGTCATCCATATTTCTTCCGATAGCATAAGAAGAAATTCCATAGGCTTGACGGATAGAATCGTGTGCCAGGAACACCGTTTTCCAGGCATCAAAATCAGCTACAGGGTGCTTAATCATCATTACTTTAAAAGATGCTGCCGCAAGGGTGACGGGAGCCTCTTCAGCTTTTTTGTTTTCTGCGCTGTTGCAGGAAACAAATAATATCAAAGCTGTTGTGTACAAACTTGTAAGGACTTTTTTCATATTAGATAAATTTGAGAATTAAAAATAATGAATTAAGGAGAATGCTTCGGCGATAGCCAAAAGCGCTTCTAAGGTAAAACTTATTATGATGAAAATACTGACTATTCATTTTGTTCGTGCTTTTATTCTAAACGAATTCAAAGGAATTACGAAAGCGAAATAAATTGCTGCCCGGCTTTATAGTTAAATACAACGAATAAATGGTGAAAATTGAATAATTCATCCAATAATGAGACTTTCACAGCAAAAAACGTATTCTACATAAACTTTACTTTCCTCAATTAAAAAAAAGCTTAACTTTAACAATGATTCGGAATACATCACACGGTATTCCAAGTACAAAACATACCCTCTACATTATTCAAATGAAAAATCGATTCGCTGGAGCATTCGTACTGATCTTCATTATTTTTTTCTTTTCCAATCTTCATGCTCAGTTTAAAACTGTGCCAATGATCACTGGTTCTGACACTACTACCTCATTGAACATGAATGATCCGGAAGTACAAGAAAAAGAAGGTGAAGAAAAAAAAGGTAAAAAACCGGATCGTCCGGATCTTGCCCGTGAACAGGAAGTGCAGTTGACAAAAGATCCTGCATTAGGTTATGTTCCGATGGAGAGATTGCAAAATGCTTTTAACCTTGTTAAGCAACAACGTTTTCAGAGAGGGCCGCAGCCGTTGGCGAACACCGCAGCAGCAGCAACATGGACAGAACGAGGCCCAAGCAATGTTGGTGGAAGAACAAGAGCGTTGATGTATGATCCAAATGATCTGACAAATAAAAAAGTTTGGGCAGGAGGTGTAGGAGGCGGATTGTGGTACACAAATGATATAAGTGTCGCCGCACCGCTATGGATAAATGTAAATGATTTTTGGGCAAATATTGCGATTGGCTGTATCACCTATAATCCTGCGAATAAACTTGAAATGTTTGTTGGTACAGGTGAAGGATGGTATAATTTAGATGCCATCAGGGGACTTGGAATCTGGAAAACAAGCGATGGAGGAATCACATGGGCTCAACTTTCAAGTACAAACAATTCTACTTTTTATCATGTCCAGAAAATTGTCGTGAGCAGCGCAGGCATTGTTTATGCTGCTACAAGAAGCGGCGGTGTAAGGAGATCCATAGATGGTGGTAATAGCTGGTCACAGGTACTGGCGGGAGCAGCAGCAGATCTTGAGATAGGTGCTGATGGAACTCTGTACGCTTCAATAGGAATTTTTTCTACCGATGGGATTTATAGCTCCACGAACGGAACCACCTGGACCAAAAGAAATACCGGTGCAAATGGATTTCCGACTTCAGGATTTAATCGTATTGAAATTGCCTGTGCTCCATCGGATGCAAATGTTTTGTACGCTTTGACACAAGAGGAGGTTAACGATGGAATAGGAAATATTTATGTGTCTTCTGATAAAGGAATAAATTGGACAACAGCAAACAAGCCAACTGATGCTGACCTGGATATTACGACAGATTTCACACGTGGCCAGGCATGGTATGACTTAATCGCAGCAGTGGATCCGGCCAATTCGGCAAAGTTAATTGTTGGTGGTGTAGATTTGTTTTACACAACAAATTCCGGAAGCACATGGACTCAAATCTCGAAATGGTCGAACAATGCAAACCTGAATACACTCAGCTGTTCGATCGTACATGCCGATCAGCATGCAATAACCTTTCAACCGGGAAGTTCAACTGTTTTCCTGTCTGGAAATGACGGCGGCGTTTATCGCTGTGCGAATGTTACAACTGCAGGATCATCCAGTCAGTTCTCCAATAAAAATTCGGGCTATAATGTAACTCAATACTATGCCTGTGCAATAAATGGAACTTCCGGATCAAATAATTTTATTGCAGGTGCGCAAGACAACGGGACACAGAAATACACAGTAAGCGGAATGAATTCGACAACTTCCGTTACCGGTGGAGATGGTGCATATTGCTTTATTGATCAAACTAACGGCAATTACCAAATCAGTTCTTATGTATATAATTATTATTACAGAACAACAAATAATTGGTCAAGCAAGACAACCATCTCAAGCTCTACTACAACGGGATCATTCATAAATCCTGCAGATTATGACGATGCCAATGGGATACTTTATTCAGCATACTCTTCTTCAATGGTTCAGAGAATTTCCGGGATCAGAAGTACTCCATCGTCAGCTGTCCAATTTACAATTACAGGAATGACGGCAATGGCAACACATCTTCGGGTGAGTCCCTATGCAAGTACAGGAACCACCACATTATTTGTAGGAACAGGCAACGGGAAATTATACAAGGTAACAAATGCTCAAGACGCATCATGGGTCAGCACAAGTATTGGGTCAGCATCATTTCCAAGCGGCAGCGTCTCTTGTGTTGAAATAGGAGCTACAGAAAACGATTTGCTGGTGACCTTTTCCAATTACGGTGTCACCTCAGTATGGAGAACTACAAATGGAGGAAGTACTTGGATCAGCAAGGAAGGAAACCTTCCCGACATGCCGGTGCGCTGGGCATTTTACAACCCCTCAAATCTTAATGAAGTACTACTCGCAACAGAAGTTGGAGTTTGGAGCACTTCAGATATTACAGCTGCCTCACCGGTATGGATAGCCAATAACAACGGCCTGTCAAATGTCCGTATAGACATGCTGCAATACCGGTCATCGGATAAAACACTCATCGCTGCAACACATGGAAGAGGATTATTCTCGACAAATTATCTTTCAACCACCATTCCTTCAGCGAATTTTTCTGTATCTGATTCAACTATTTGCAGTGGAACCAGCATAACTTTCACAGATCTGAGTACTAATTCGCCTACGAGCTGGACATGGTCTTTTCCCGGAGGAACCCCTTCATCATCTTCAGCACAGAACCCTGTAGTTACATACAATACCGCCGGCACTTACTCTGTATCACTCACTGCAGAAAATGCGAATGGCTCAAATCTTCACACGAAAACGAATTACATTGCTGTTACCGCTTCGGTTACAGCTTCTTTAAATATCACTGCATCACCATCGGGCACTACATGCTCCGGCAGCAATGTTCTCTTTTCCGCGACACCAACAAATGGAGGAACTACTCCTGTTTACCAATGGAAGGTCGATGGTACAAATGTTGGCACCAATAGTTCCAGCTATTCAAGTACTGTTCTGACAAATGGCAGCCAGGTTACTTGTGTGATGACCAGTAATGCTCCTTGCGTCAACGGCAGTCCGGCGACATCAAACATACTCACCATGAGCAGGACATCAACTGTTCCGGTAAGTGTCAGCATCGCTGCTAACCCTCCAGCTTCCATTTGTTCGGGAACATCCGTCACATTCACAGCGACTCCAATTAACGGTGGTGCCTCGCCCGTTTATCAATGGAAACTTAACGGAACGAATGTTGGTACTAACAGTAGCACCTACACAAACAATTCACTTGCCAATGGAAATATTGTAACCTGTGTACTCACAAGCAATGCAACATGCCCTTCCGGAAATCCCGCTACTTCAAATGGTCTCACCATGAGCGTCAACCCAAATGTAACGGCAAGTGTAAGTATTTCTGCTAATCCGGCAGGATCTGTTTGTGCTGGAACTAATATAACCTTCACCGCTATACCTGTGAATGGCGGCATGCTGCCTTCTTATCAATGGTCAATCAACGGAACCAACGTCGGAACTAACAGCAGCACTTATGCAAGCAGTTCTCTTTCCACCGGAGATCAATTAATGTGTGCAATGACCAGCAATGCTCTTTGTGTAAGCGGCAATCCGGCAAGCTCCAATACAATTCAGATGACAGTGAATCCAAGTGTCACTGCAAGTGTCAATATTTCTGCCAGTCCTTCCACTACCATCTGTTCCGGAACCAATGTCATTTTCACGGCAACACCAACAAACGGTGGCACTACACCTGTTTATCAGTGGAAGCTGAATGGAACCAATGTAGGCACAAACAGTTCGTCATACTCCAGTAGTACATTGGCAAATGGAAATCAGGTGAGCGTTATTCTGACAAGTAATGCAACCTGTGTGACAGGCAGTCCGGCGAGCTCCAATGCTCTGAGTATGACTGTCGATGCCTATGTAACTGCCACAGTTG
Organism: uncultured Flavobacteriales bacterium; assembly: GCA_964355885.1. GTDB lineage: Bacteria > Bacteroidota > Bacteroidia > AKYH767-A > 2013-40CM-41-45 > QQVM01. The sequence goes on along the minus strand of CAYHFJ010000057.1, from coordinate 2,213 downwards.
GTATAAGCGTAAGTCCGGGAACAACAGTCTGCGCAGGTACCACCGTCACTTTTACAGCAAATCCAACAAACGGCGGCTCCTCACCAACCTATCAGTGGAAGATGAATGGGACAAATGTTGGAACAAACAGCTCTTCTTATTCCACCAATTCATTTGTAAGCAATAGCCTGTTCCGCTGCGAGATGAACAGTAGTGCTGCCTGCGTCACCAATGCCACAACTACTTCCAATACTATTCGGATAACCTTAACTCCATTAGTAACAGCAGGAATAAGTGTTTCTTCAGTTCCTGCAAATATTTGCGCAGGAACAAACATTACATTCAACGCGACACCAACAAATGGGGGCGCTTCTCCATCATATCAATGGCAATTAAACGGAACAAGTGTCGGGACAAATAGCTCTTCCTATGCTAATAATTCCCTGACTGACGGAAACCAGGTAAGCTGCATACTGACAAGCAATGCCAACTGCGTCACGGGAAATCCTGCAACGTCTAATATTTTAACGGCATTAAATTGTCAGGTCACACTAGCACTAAAGGTGTACATAGAAGGTTATTATCTTGGAGGCGGGATGATGCGGGCAGTGGTGGATGCGGTGAATTATCCAACAATATGTGACACCCTGGATGTTTCGCTCGCTCAGCCGGGGCCACCTTATTCCATCTTCCAATCAGTAAAAGGAACTGTCAATACTTCAGGTAACGGAACATTCACTTTTTCTACCGTCCCACCATCCAACTACTACCTTGTGGTGGAACACCGCAATGCCCTGGAAACATGGAGCGCTACAACAATTGCCTCATCTCCTGCAATGTCTTATGACTTCAGTACTGCCGCGGCACAAGCATATGGAAGTAATCAAAAAAGTATGGGTGACGGTAATTTCGCGATCATCAGCGGAGACATTAACCAGGAAAATGTAATTGACATGACTGACCTTCTCCTTCTTGAACAAAGCATTCAGAATCTGACGTCCGGCTATGTAAGTGAAGATTTGAACGGTGACTGGATTGTGGAAGGAACGGATTTCAGTTTACTGGAAAATAATATCGGTTTGTTTGTTACGCAAAGACCATAGCGGCAGGAATGATCTCGGTTGGCACTGCTATGAACAATAAATAGCTATGCCGATTTCTTCATGATATAGAACACTCCAAAGCTTAGAAATAAAATACCAAGAGAGATCAAGCCCCACTGTGAAAGTGTAGGAACCGTTGCTGAAACATCGTCCTGAATTTCGAGCCGTGCCGGAGGTTGGTTGTTTGGAAGCCATGACATTCCAGCATCATTACTGAATTCAGAATAAATATCAAAGAAACTTGACATACGAAATAGTCCACCTCCGATATCCGTAAATGCAGTTTGTCCGCTGGAAACCTTTGTCGGGCTCTCCCTGAGAACGACTCCTGAAGGTAAAGTGCCACCTGCCAGATCAAGCTGAAGCATTTCGGTATCGAAAATTCTCGTAGCACCTGTTGAGGAAACAAAAGTTACCTTCATCATAACAGTTGCAGTACAGGAAACGGGAATCGCAGGCCCTCCATCTGAATAAATTCCGCTAAAATCACATGTAAAGCTAATGTTAGTTGTGCCAGATACAGGTGGTGGAAGTCCGGGAGAAAAATTTCTTAGTGTGGCATTTTGAAGATTAATTAAGTTTTTGTAAAAATACGAAACAGCAATATACTTTTTAGGTGTGGTAGTTACAATTGGCGGGGTAGGTGGAAGAGTATCATTGGGTACAACTACCTCAATCTTTGGAACAGCTGGAGAGAACTTCACCAACACTGCATCCTGAGTTCCTCCACCGTAAGTATTTTGAAAACCATTGGATGAAATACCTGAGGCACTTGGAGTCGTCCCGGTGAGGTACACATCCCCGGACGAACTTACAGTCACCTTTGCATCTTCTTCATGGCTTGCTCCATAGTACGTCGCAGCAAGCCGGGTTCCATTTGGATTGAAGGCAACCAGAAAAAAATTCTCCGTGCCAAGGAGATTCGTTTGAAAAGCATATGGTGTAGCCATAGTACTACCGATATTGGGGGTATAACTGTCCCCCGTCAGAAATACATTTCCCTGATTGTCGACGGCAACATTCATACCCTCGTCGATGCCTGTGCCTCCATAATATGTTGCCCACAGCCGATTGCCGGCTGCATTGAACTTCACAAGGAAAGCATCCATAAATCCGCTAAAAGTATTCTGA
>CAYHFJ010000056.1:0-17648 GCA_964355885.1 uncultured Flavobacteriales bacterium | reverse complement strand
TAGTTGAGTGTATTTTGCAACCATATCCTGTACTGCATCGACATCACTTTTATAATTTGTTGACATAATTTTATTACTGATTATATTTCTAAAGAACTGATTAAAATTATTTGGCGCTCTTAGTAGAATCTTCTGTTGACCATTGCTTTAAAATATCACATCCATCAATAGTTTTATTAAAGTGAATGTAAGTGCTTAACCTTTTATTTTCAACCCATTTGCCAAGCATTTCATTTTGCTTCGTCTGTAATGCCACTTCCTGTATCCTTTGGTAATCATCACGGAGGTTCGCCTTATGAGGAGGATTTTTTGATTTGACCATTACAATTCTGTATGCCTGTTTTCCTTCAGCAGTTGCCATACCCAAAGGCATTGACACCATATTGAGAGCCATAGAATCAACCTGAAAGAAAAGTAATCTGTCCATTTTATCCGGAGAAAGTCTTGATGTACCGGTTTCGGGGTTGATCAACAAGCCACCGTTATTTCTGGTTTCTTCATCGTCAGAGAACTTCTGAGCAGCATCTTCGAAAGAAATAGTACCGGCTTGAATCTGAATTCGAAGGCTGTCTAGGAGTCCATAGGCTTTGTATAAATCCTTATCATCTGTTTGAGGCTGAAGCAGGATGTGTCTCACATTGATCTGGTCAGCCCTACGCTCAATCAGTTGAAGAATATGAAAACCAAATTTAGTTTCGATGATCGGAGAGACTTCTCCGCTTTTTAAATTGAATGCCGCGGCTTCAAATTCAGGCACCATCGTACCACGTTCAAACATTCCAAGTTCCCCGCCTTTCTTTGCAGTAGACTTGTCTTCCGAATACAACGCAGCGTAAATAGCAAAATCTTCCCCTGCCATGATCTTAGTTCTGTATTCTTCCAATTTAAGTTTAACCAGTTTTCGTTCAGTATCACTCACAGGAGGTTTACGAACTATCTGCCCTACTTCCATTTCAGCATCAATATATGGGACACTGTCCGGATGAATACTTTCAAAAAATTCCCGAACATTAGACGGAGTTGCAACCACATCCTTGGTGATAGTACTTTGCATACTTTGAACGACTAATTGCTCACGAATCATATCGCGTAATTCAGCTTTTAACTCTCTAATTGTTGTATGAAAATATTCTTCCAGTTTTTCTTCTGAACCAATTTGCTTAATATAAAAACGCATTCGACGATCAAGCTCGCCATCAACCTGACTTTCAGTAACTTTAACGCTGTCAATATCAGCCTGATTCAGCATCAATTTCTGCAGGAGTAATTGATCAAAGATCTGGCATTTGGTGACTTCTCCCGTCTCAGCACCTTGAGCAAGGTATTGGACATACTGTTTTTCAATATCAGAATGAAGTATAATTTTACTTCCAACCACAGCCATCACCTGATCCACCACCACCTGTCCGTACAAGGACTGTGAAAAAAGCGATATTAAACCCAGGCTTGACGCGATTAATAGTTTTCGGATTGTCTGAATAAAACTGACTGAATTTCTCATAAGGGCTACAAAGGTACGTTTTTAATATACTTCCACATCACCACTTTTTCGTGCATCATCATAGGCTTCTTGTTGCATTTTTTCGACAAGAGCCAGCTTTCGCTGATTGATGATCATTGTCTGGATGTTATTCCGTTCAAAACTCAATGGGGAGTTACTGTTTTTGGTCATAAAACCTTTGATACTTACCAGGTAGATATTACTGGAATCTTCAATTTCGATATTCCGGTTATTCTGCAAGTATTGTTCCTTATCATAAGTTTTAATTGGTATTTCTTTTAACAAATCATCAAATAAAAGCCATGTATCATCATCGAGAAAATAATTTAAAGCATATTGGTGACAGTACTCCTGCAGTGCGGTTCGGTCTTTTGCCGAATTGCTTTTATACCATTCTCTGGCCCGGTTTAACTTAGGCGACTTCTTATTTAACTTAAGATAAATTACCTTAATAATATTGTCTTTCAGTTCAAAGTTATTTCGATTCTGATTATAAAATTTTTCTATCTCTTCATCTGAAACAATTGTGTCAAGCTTTTGTCGGATGAGTTCAGTCTCATAAGTATAAGTAAGGAGAGAATTTCGGTATTCCTCCAGCTTTCGTTGCACATTCTTCTTTTCATCGTCCAGATTATTTTCCGCTTTGTGTAAAACAGATTTTTGGCGAATCCAGTTCTCAATGAAATTTCCTGTGATGGTTAAGCTATCGGATTCAGAAACTCCTGAAGGAACAATCCCAAGAAGATCATCTTGGAAAAGAAAATAGTCAAAAGCCCGGGCAACTTTTATCCTTTCATCCGCATTATCTTCCTTCTTCATGAGATTGCAGGAAGAAAACTGGAAAAGTAAAAGAAATTGAATATACCGATCCCATTTCATTTTTCTAAAAACTTAGGCGGTACAACCAAATCTCAAGTAGATTTCAATCATTTCAATCAAGGAAACCAGACTTGATATGGCTATTGTTTCAGTGCTTACTGACTGATTCAACAACATCTTCATAGACTTTAACAGGATACTTCTGCTGCAATGACTTTATCCATTCCTTTTCAAGTGAATTCTGATAATCCGCAGTGACCAGGCCCTTCGCCTCCTCCAAGGTCTTGGGTTGGGAAGGAATCATCTTATGAACATTAACAAATATTACCTGATTTTCTTTTACGATATCCTTTGTCATTCCCGGCTTCCACTCAATCTGATCAATTATCTCCTGTTCGCCCTTTAGGAACTTTCCAGATTTCATCTGAAGATTCAACTGTGAATTTTTATTTATACGCGCCATAAGTGTGTCGGCATCATCAATTTTTTTCATCAGCTTATGTGTTTGAGCGGCAACATCCGCATTCGCGCAAGTGTATATAGTAGCATCGAGACGATCATTCCACATATAATTATTCTTCTTTGATTCGTAGAAATCTTTCAAACCAACAGTATCCTTCACTGCCTTCGACCACACTTTTTTGTCAGTCAACTCAAACAATAAAATACCATCACGGTATTCCTGCATAAGATTTCTGAAATCCGGATATAAGGAATCGAGTTTAGTCTCCTCAAATGCAAGACATGATTCGGTGACAAACTCAGTATATAAGGCATTGGCTACAATCGCGGCTGTGCCACCCTGACTGCGTTTTGACTGGTGGTCCACCATATACTTCGCGAAAGCCTGTTGTGAAAAACTTTTTGGTCCCAAAGTAAAAAGTGTTCCCTTCAAACCATCCGCCTTTTCAACAGTCCATTTTCCTGCCAGCAGATTAGAATCCACACGAGCCATTATCTCATCTTTGGCTTTCGGCATTTCTTTAAATCCGTACTTCGTCTTGATTTTAGTGATCATGGAAGTCTTGCTGAGATCAGATCGGGAATCTTTCTGAACCTTTTGCTTCAGATCGGCCTGCAATTCTTCATAAGTTCCAAGCGGTTTCTTTTCAAGCAGGCGAATAATATGCCATCCATAAGAGGTACGTGTTGGTTGAGAGTAATCATTAATATTTTTCAATTCAAAAGCAGCGCGTTCGAATTCAGGAACCATTCTTCCTGTACCAAACATAGGAAGTGCTCCGCCTGACTTAGCAGAACTGGGATCATCGGAAAACTGACGGGCAAGGTCTTCAAACTTTTCGCCCGCTTTTAGTTTCGTATAAATTTCATTTATCTTCTGAGCAGCTTTCACAGAATCTTCCGCAGCTGCTCCGGCTCCGATTTTTACCATTATATGAGCAACGCGAACCTCGCCTTGTGCCGGACGAGAATCTGTAACTTTTATTACATGATAGCCAAAACGAGTTCGGACAGGCTGAGAAACTTCTCCGGTTTTAACAGAATAAGCAGCGGATTCAAATGGATAAACCATTTGCATGGCAGAAAAATACCCGAGGTCACCTGCATTATCTTTAGCGGATGGATCTTCAGAATGTTTTCTGGCTGTCGCATTGAAATCCGCCCCCCGTGTAATTTCACCACGAATCTTTAAAGCTTTGTTATAAGCCTCCAGTGTATCCTTCGGTAAAGCATTCTGATCACATTTAATCAGGATATGACTTGCGCGCAAATCGGTTTTCATCCGGTGGTATGCTTCCTTCAGTAAATTTTCTGTCACATCTTTATCGACCAGATAAGGTTGTGCAAGCTGAGTGCGGTAACCTGCCAGTTCATCTTCAAATGCCTGAACTGTATCCATCCCTGATTCAAGAGCCTCACGGACTTTCAATTTATAATTGATGTATAACTGCAGATACTCAGTTACAGCCTGATGACTGTAATCAGTATCCTTGTTATTATTTTTTCTGAAAACTCTTTCAAATTCACTTTTAGGAACATTTTCTCCGGCAATGTCTAAAATCACGGGATCCTTAGCTTCCTGTGCGAAAAGAAAATTAGTCAGACTAAAAAGAATCATTAATAAGAGAAAGCGATTGTTCTTCATGGTTTTTTTTCAATTTATTTAGGAGCGCAAATTTAATAATCCATTGCTATCAGCAAAACGCCTCAAATTTCAATCTATTTGGTGTTTATTCAATGAAGTGAAGATGAACTTGTGGATAATCAACAAGTTATAATTTGTTAAAATACTTCAATTCAAGTAGGTAATAAATTTACCTGATAGTCAGACGATTAACGATGATAGTTAGGTGCTTCTTTAGTAATAGTCACATCATGAGGATGACTCTCTTTCACACCGGCAGAAGTAATGCGAATAAAGGATGCTTTCTTAAGCTCGGTGATTGACTTGGTACCGCAGTAACCCATACTCGCTCTTAAGCCGCCAATAAGTTGATAGAGTTCTTCACCAACGAGGCCTTTATAAGGTAGTCGTCCGACAATTCCTTCAGGCACGAGTTTTTTCACATCATCAGTTTGTGCTTGAAAATATCGATCCTTAGACCCTTCACGCATCGCCTCTATCGAACCCATTCCACGATAAAGTTTAAATTTCCTCCCTTCATAAATCATTGTTTCTCCCGGGGACTCTTCAGTACCCGCAAGCAAGGAACCAAGCATGACACTATCAGCACCGGCAGCAAGTGCTTTAGCAATATCTCCACTGAAGCGAATACCACCATCCGCGATAACTTTTACGGGTGATCCTTTTAAGGCATTAGCTACATCATACACAGCGGTGAATTGTGGAACACCTATACCTGCAATAACACGGGTAGTACATATAGAACCGGGACCTATGCCAACTTTGACAGCATCCGCACCTGCTTTGGCGAGAAATAGCGCGGCATCTGCAGTAGCGATGTTCCCAACGATAATTTGCAACTTTGGATATGCTTTACGAATAACTTTCAAGGTTTCACCTACACCTTTCGAATGTCCATGTGCCGTATCAATAGTAATAACATCAACATTGGCATCAACGAGTGCCTTAACCCGTTCCAGTGTATCTTTTGTAACACCAACTGCAGCACCGGTTCGGAGGCGACCAAATTCATCTTTGCATGCATTCGGTCTGGATTTTACTTTAAGAATATCTTTATAGGTAATAAGTCCGATAAGTTTCCCCTTTTTGTCTATGACAGGAAGCTTTTCAATTTTATAATTCTGAAGAATTTGTTCGGCTTCTTTGAGATTCTTTACACCTGTTGTTGTGACCAGATTCTCTTTCGTCATCACCTCTGTGATAAGCCGATCCATATCCTTTTCAAATCGAAGATCACGATTGGTACAGATTCCAAGAAGCACTCTGTCTTTATTAAGAACCGGAATTCCGCCAATGCCATACTCCCTCATAATCTGCACAGCTTCACGAAGACGGGCTGTGGCGGGCAAGGTAATCGGATCATGGATCATACCACTTTCACTTCGCTTAACCTTTCGAACCTCGGTAGCCTGCTGCTCAATACTCATGTTCTTGTGCAACATGCCGATTCCACCTTCCTGAGCAATTGCAATAGCCATGTCAGATTCAGTGACTGTATCCATGGCTGCAGCGAGAATAGGAATATTGAGCCGGATTCCGGCAGTCAGAAAGGAAGAAACATCAACCTCATTCGGCAAAACCTCTGAAAAGGCCGGTACCAGCAGGATGTCATCGTAAGTTAAAGCCTCGCCGAGGAAACGATTTTGTGCAACTTTCATAGGGATGTGATAAAAAAAAGTTGCACGCGAAAGTAAGCAAATTTAATTGATTTACTAATATTCTGATAAGTGGAAATTCTTTTATATGTAATTTAATCCTTGAGGCAAAGAATAAGTCATACATTAAATCAGTAATCTTATTCCTTTATTCTTGAATTCCGATTTTCCAAAAGACAAACAATAAGCTATGAAAAAACTACTTCTACTCGCTACCTTACTTGCAGGATACTTTGTTGGAAACAGCCAACCTAAGGTATATTTCGATTTTGTAACCCATAATGAAGAAACATTTCAATGGAATAACACTCCCTATTATACTTTGAACAGAGCCAAACTGATCAGCCTGGCAAATTATTTTCAAGCCAACGGGGTATCCTGGAACATGCAATCTGATTGGGTGTACCTGAGCAATGTGCTGAGCCAGGACTCGGTGCTCATGGCAAATACTAATAATAAAAATATTTTGCGTTGGTTGTGGGAAGATAAAGGTGTAGAAATGGATCCCCATGGTCACGAAACTCAATACATTTATCCGGATCTGGTGAAGTTGATGGACTCGATTGGATTACCTGAGAGCAAGCTGATGGGAGGCACACTTTACAATCAATCCAATGGTATTAATATCTGGACTAACCTGATCAACGGACAGTTTGGTATCGTATTCCCAACTAAATTCTGGCAGCCGGATTATATGATGGGTGGTGGTACTCCAAATCACGTGGCTGATTTGAAATACTATGGCTTTTGGAATCCGCAGGATTCGGCAAACTATTTAACTCATTTTCCCGCCAATCATTTACGTCATATCGGAGTTGGTTGTGAAATGAAAATAAAGGATACCACAACTGTTTCAGTTATAGTCGCTGAGTTGCAGGATGTGGTGCAAAAGGTTCAAAGCGGACAGTACCCTTCTAATGGTTTTTATTTACAATCTATATTCTTTGAGCAAGGAGACTTAAATAATGCCACATTTTACGATAAGGTTATTGCGGTAGCTGATAGCGTGAATGCGATTGTAGCTACAGGAAATGCCGAATGGAAAACATTGAAGCAGGCATACACCCTTTGGGAAACTGCATATGCGGCGCAAATGTTTCAATGGGAATGTGGGGTAATTTACACCGGAATTAATAAGTTGACAGACGAGCCTTTAATTCAGATTTATCCTAATCCATTTAAAGATTTCGCGACAATCAAGATAAAAAGTACAGTTAGTCTGCCTTGTGAAATAACGCTTTATGATTTGTCCGGAAGAGCAATTCGAAAATTACACATCGCGAATTATGAAACAAGGATTGAACACGAACACTTAGCCGGTGGTACCTATTTGTATAAAGTAACAAACTATGACAGTGTACTTTTCACAGGAAAACTCAACATCGAATAGCGTGAAAAGTACATTTGGGTGCTGTCAGAGAGCGAATTTGATTTTATTTATTTAGACAAAACCCGTTGAAATCAGGTTGCCGGCTTTGAACTGTGAAGATGCACTACCTGCTGCGGGAAAGGGATAGAAATATTATTCTCTTTTAACACTTCAAAAATCCGTACTCTGATTTCGCTTTTAATATTTTCTACACGAAAAACCTCTTCGCACCAAAAGAAAACAAGGAATTGCAGGGAAGAATCTCCATAGTTATTAAAACGCACGGTAGGTTTCGGATCCCGCAGAACACCCTTGTGTTCCATCGTTGCTTCTTTCAACACTTTCATAAGCAGATTGACGTCAGTAGAATAGTCAACCCGAACATCAATTTCGAATCGTGATCTCACATTATCATGTGTCCAGTTGATCAATTGGTTTTTCGTCAGATGCGAATTCGGAAGAATGATAGATTTATCTTCTCTGGTAAATACAGTAGTTGTTCTCAGATTTATTTTCTGGACTCTGCAAACCAATCCGTCAACTTCTAATACATCGCCTACTTTCACGGATGATTCAAGAAGTATAATAATGCCGGAAACAAAATCGCTGAAAAGATTCTGCAATCCAAGTCCCAGACCTACTAATAACGCGGCAGAACCTGCCACCAAAACCGATAGATTAAAACCAAGAATCTGCAATCCAAAAATAAATGCAAAAACAACCACAACGTACTTTAGTAAACTATAAATGGCAAACTTCCTGGAGATGTCGATTTTCTTTGGCCTGTATATAATTTTCTTAACAAGCAGTAGAAATAAGAATACGACACCACAGTACGCAATGAACTTTACCAGCGACATTATTTTGAGATTAAAATCACCGATATGAATCAGGGAGTAATCCATTATTTCCTTCATTGAAATTATTTTATATAGAATCATAAGGCTTTTACTAATTTTATAGAATATCAGAATCGAAGCATTCTATTTGTAATAGTAAGTAAATTCCGCTAAATTTAAACACAATTTCCCCAAACAAAGGTTATTCGCCATTTGAGGTTGATTTTAGATATATTAATATTAGAACTTTAAAGCTGCAGTCATTTGAAAACATTACTCTTTTTCCTCACACTATTAGTTTCCTCACAAGTCAGTGCTCAATTTACTCCGGAATCAGATCCCCGGAGAGGAATGTACATTGACAAGTTTCTAAAAACATCTTTGAGCAGCAACTCTAAAATTGACACAGCATTTTCAATTCTTGGAGTTGATGCCGACTTTGATGGCGTTTTCGAAAAGGAAGATTCGATTCTTCGTTATGCATCTGAGAATCATATCACCTATCTCTCCATTTATGATTTACACAAAGTATTTGGACGCCCATTTACTATGTGGGATGAAAATTTAAAAGCTGATGTTGATCTGGAAGAGCACCTTGTTCGATTCATGAGAAAAGCGAAATCAAAATACGGAGTAACTCAGCTGGGTGCCATTGGAGGGTCAGAGAGTTTTTTTGATTCTCTTTCTAATTTTTTAGATCGTCATCCTCTTGCCGATTTTGATGTCGTTAATATTGAACACGAGTTCTGGACAAATTGTCCTAATGAATATCTGAATTACATCAGCATACAAAATGCCATGTATAACATGAAGGAAAGCTACAACCTCTCCCATCCGGCAAATCCAATAATCAGTGAAGCTTACCTCGCAGCTTTATTTACCTGTAACAGCAGTTATGGCACCCAGAATGTTGTCGAAACCATAGATGGGTGTACCGCTTGCTCACCATGTACCACTTGCACAAATCCACACCCAAGAATGTCTGACCGGTCACTTTATGCCTGGTATATCACTGATCCAGGCTCAATGAGTATTGCCGAGCAGAATGTTTTTGAATTACCAAGTACTGCCGATAGTACCGATTTTCATCCCATTCTTTATTCAGAAAGTTTTAATACCGGAGGAACTGCGAACTTTACAGGAGTGTGGTTTCCACTAAGTCCGGCAAATAATATTTTCACAGCGGAAGAATCCTACTATAAAGCCTGGCGAAACAATCCGGCTGTCGCGTTCGGAACAGCGCGCCAGAATAATGTTCAACCCGGAGCTGTGCATTGGTTTACATCAACGAATATGGTTGGACATCTTGATCAACCTCAAATCCTGCAGAATACCGGGCCCTATTGTAGCTCCGGTTCTCAAGCATTGGTTACATTTAATTATTACGGTCCGATTGAGACCGGAATAGCTTATGAGTTTTGGATAAGTCGCGATGATGACAGCACAACTGCTTATCCCCTTGCAGGTGGAAAGGTGAATGGGATATCAGGAGTTTATCAGCCATTAACTTCATTACTGCCCTTAATAAAAAATATAAATTTCTCAGATACTTTAGTATTCAAGCCTTGCTATTTACCTGCAGGAAATTATACCGCGCATCTTGTGCTTCACTATAATTCACCCGATGGAAATAGTTACCAATGTGACAATCCCGTTATTATTGACACAAAACCAAGAATAGAGATAAACGGGCCTTCCGAATTTTGTGAAGGCAGGTATACCTATTTAAAAGTAAATAGTACCGGTGGAACGATAAACTGGTTTAGAAATGGATTACAAATTCCCGGAACAGGTTCCAATTTGCAAGTCACCGCAGATGGAGATTACTCATGCACAATTACAGGAGGTTCGGGATGCGCAGGGGTATCCGATACTATTCATGTACATGTACTTTCAAATCCATCAATAGCGGTTAATGCATTTTGCAATGCAAACGGAACCGTCACTTTAAAGACCAATCTTAATGATCCGGATTCAACCTCCACTGAATTATCCGGACCCGGCGGCGTATTCTATAGATGGAACACCGGTGACAGTACTGACCAGATCACTTTCACTCCTTCAACAACAAATACAGTTTATCGTGTGAATGTGAGTAATCCCTACTCCGGTTGTATGAGAACAGGACAGATCTCGATCAAGTCTCCCTTAGTTGCACCTTATCCTGCTTCAATAACAGTTGTCAATCAACCGGGATCCAGCTGCTCTTCAAATGGCACCTTGATGGCTAACCATTTCAATTCAGGAGGCCCTACGAGCTATTTATGGTCCAATGGAGAAACGACCCGCACGATTACCAATGTACCTCCAGGAAATTATTCAGTAACCATGAACGTTTGGGCAAGTGGTTGTTCATCCTATGCGAATGCTCTCGTTGGTACCGCGCCGTCAAATTCACCGGTAGTTCAGGAAATTATTCAGAATGTTACATGTAAAGGGAAAGCCGATGGTAGCATTCAACTCAATGTAACGGGAGGCAATCCACCTTTTACGTATTTCTGGGAAACATTTCCTGACGATTCAGTTCATCAGCGATCAACAAAAAATCAGAATTCATTGTATGCGGGAACTTATCGGGTCAGAATTACTGATTCGGGTTCTTGTAATTATTATTTCGAATACATCATTAATACTACCCATACTCCTCCGGAAATACAAAGCATCTCAACAACACCTGTGAATGGTTGTGCAAATTCTCTGAATGGTACCGCCTCAATTGTTGCCGTTGCAGGAACAGCACCATACGCCTACTTATGGAATGATAGTCAACAACAAACTTCGAGCACAGCAACTTCTCTTCCGGCCGGTTCTGTGCAGATTACAGTTACAGATGCCAATGCCTGTCAGGTAAAAAGACAAGTTCAGATTCCATCAACGGAGCGACCACTGCAGGTAGAATTAATAGATAGCAGCAAGAGTATGTTGAGTTGTTTATCAACACAAGATGCACAATTATACGTACGGATAAGTGGCGGAACACAGGCTTACTCCGTATCAGGTCCATGGATCGCGGATAGTAATTTTGCCATGTTATCCGGACTCAATGAGGGTGTCTATCCAATAATAATTACTGACATGAATGGTTGCATGATCACTGATTCATTCAGCGTTGTACCGCCGGAGGAAATTCGCGTTTACTCTTCATCAACTTCTACGACCTGCATCGGATGTCCCAATGGATCTTTTTATGTTTCATTCACCGGAGGACAAGCACCTTATCAGATAAGTTGGTCAGCCGGTATCGGAGCATTGGCAGGCAACAGGATTGAAAATCTTCCCGGAGGTATATATTCGATATGCGTGACCGATAATAATAGCTGTATGACATGCATTCAGGATACAATAGAAGAAAGCAACATCGGACTTATTGAGCTTGATATTGATAATTTTTTAAGTGTTTATCCGAATCCCTATTCCTCCTTTACAACTATTGCTTTAACTAATCGGCTTATTCAATCCGGAGAATTAATTATTATTAGTACGGATGGAAAAGCAGTGATGAAACGCAGGCTCACACCTGATCCATTAATATTGTTTCAGGGAGATTTGAATCCCGGCTTATACTTTATAAGATTAATGAATGATAAGGGAGAACTTCTTAGTGGTTTGAAAAAATTAGTTGTGGTAGAATAGAAAATCTGAACTATGCACTTGAAATTATTGTTGCAGGATCACTCAGTTGGCTTTCAGGTAAAAATATTTTTTACCTTGCAGCGTGTCCCCAATCCGGGATCACTAATATTCTGACCCTATGCTTTCAGCTATTGAAATTTCGCGATCAACAAAACTTCATCCCATCAGCACTATTGCCGGCAGACTAAACATTCAGGAAGATGATCTGGTACCTTATGGCAGGTTTATCGCGAAAGTACCCTTGTCATATATTGATGAGGAAAAAATTAAAAGCAGCAATCTCATCCTCGTCACAGCCATTACCCCAACAAAGGCAGGTATTGGCAAAACGGTAACCTCAATATCTCTGGCGCTGGGTTTAAATAAAATCGGAAAAAATGCAGCGGTGGCTTTGCGAGAACCCAGTCTCGGACCATGCTTTGGTATGAAAGGCGGTGCCACAGGTGGGGGTTATGCACAGGTACTCCCGATGGACGCCATCAACCTTCATTTTACGGGAGACTTTCATGCCATTACATCAGCGAATAATATGATTTCCGCCCTGCTGGATAATCATCAGTATCAATTTCGCCACAAAGCGGAAGAATTAGAATCAATAGTCTGGAGACGTGTACTGGATGTTAATGACAGATCCTTGCGAACAATTATTACCGGAATTGGTCAGGGCAGTAAGACTGAATTAGTTGAAGCAGGATTTGATATCACAGCCGCATCGGAGATCATGGCACTCTTCTGTCTTTCGGCAAACCTTGATGATCTTGAAAAACGAATTGAACGCATTGTACTCGGTTATAAGCAAGATAAATCCCCCTTTACGGTGAAAGATCTTGGTGTTGCAGGTTCCATCGCTGTGCTGCTAAAAGATGCCTTGATGCCAAATTTGGTACAGACAATAGAGAACACTCCTGCTTTCGTTCATGGAGGCCCCTTTGCAAATATTGCACACGGATGCAATTCACTCATCGCGACACGTATGGCAATGTCTCTAACCGACTATGTTGTTACAGAAGCAGGATTTGGAAGTGATTTGGGTGCGGAGAAATTTCTTGACATTAAATGCCGGCTCTCAGGTCTTCAACCAAAAGCTACAGTGCTGGTGTTAAGCACGCAGGCATTAAAACTGCATGGAGGAGTTCCATATGAAGAAACAAAAAAACCTGACCTTGATGCTATGCAAAAAGGCATTCCGAATCTTGAAAGACATGTAGAAAATTTACGCAGCTTTGGACAAAGTATAGTTGTTTCACTCAATCATTATCCTTTTGACTCTGACGATGAAATTGAACACATAAAAAAATGGTGCATGGATCGCCATGTCGCTTTTGTGGTGAACAGAGGATTTGAAAATGGCGGAGCGGGTGCAACAGATCTGGCAAGCGAGGTAATTAAATTAATTGAAGAGACGCCATCAGGACCTGTGCTATATACCTATGATGACGTCGATCCAATTCGTACGAAAATTGAAAAAGTAGCGAAGAAGATTTACCATGCCGGACAAGTTGTATTTTCACCAAAAGCGGAATCAAAAATAAAAAAGTTTGAGAAAATGGGATGGTCTCGTCTTCCGGTATGCATCGCTAAGACACAATATTCATTCAGTGAGGATCCAAAATTAATTAATGCACCAAAAAATTTCACACTCACAATTCAGGACATTGTCATCAATGCAGGTGCGGGTTTTATTGTAGCCATTTCAGGAGAAATCATGCGAATGCCCGGATTACCAAAAGAACCGCAGGCACGTGAAATCAAACTAGTTAATGGAGAGATTGAAGGATTGAGTTGAACTAATCAGACATTCTTATACTTCCCCTTACTCTTTCTGATATTCACCGCAACCACTTTATATTCCGGACACATCGCTTCACTGTCGTGTTCGTCACTGGTAATCACATTGAGCATCACTTCCGGAAAATGAAAAGTCGTGCTTAAAATTCCGGGCAACACTTCATCGGTGATCTTTGCTTTAATATCCACTTTACCTCTTGCCGATTCAACACAAACCATCTCGCCATCCTGAATCATATTTTTTTGAGCGTCAAGAGGATTTATCATTAGAAGATCTTCGGTAAGAAGTTTTACATTCCCTGTTCTCCGGGTCATTGTTCCTGCATTGTAATGCTCAAGTTCCCTGTTAGTTGTGATAATGTAGGGATACTCTTTTCCATTTTTATTTAACTCATTGCTTTCTTTAAAATCAAAATAATGGAATTTTCCTTTACCGCGGTGGAAGGTTTCAATATGTAATATTTCCGTATCAGATCCATCTTTATTAACCGGCCATTGTTTGCCGTCATCTCCTAGCTCGTCCCACTTTACCCCTTCAAAGAATGGCACGATCTTAGAAATTTCTTCCAACATTGTTTCAGGATCATACTCCGGCTGAGGATAACCCATCTTGTTCATGATGTCAACCAGGATTTGCCCATCGCTTTTTGTTCCTTCCAATGGCTCTACAGTTTTTTGAACACGTTGAATTCTTCTTTCACCGTTAGTATAGGTTCCACTTTTTTCCAGGAATGTAGCACCGGGTAAAATTACAGACGCGTATTTGGCAGTCTCAGTTAAAAATATTTCCTGCACCACTAGAAGTTCAAGATTCTCCATAGCGGCAATCACTTTATTTGTATTTGGGTCAGTCTGCACAACGTCCTCTCCTATCAACCAGAGTGCCTTTAATTTACCATCAATGGAAGCATCAAACATCTCAGGAATCGTAAATCCTTTTCCGGTCGGGATCTTAGTACCATAGAATAATTCGTAGTGCTTATTAATTTCGGGATCGTAGGAATTCATATAGCCTGCACCTTGATGTGGCTGGCATCCCATATCAGCGGCACCCTGAACATTATTTTGTCCTCTCAATGGATTCACTCCGACACCTTTGCGGCCGATATTGCCGGTAATCATAGCAAGATCAGAAATTAACATCACCGTAAAGGATCCCTGGGTATGTTCAGTAACACCCAACCCATGAAAAGACATTGCATTGGGTGCATTCGCATAAGCCAGAGCAGCCTCTCTCACCAGGGATTTATCAACTCCGGTAATTTTCTCTAACTCATTCATGTCAAGTTTCAGAATCTGATCACAAAAGTCTTTATAACCTTCGGTTCTCTTTTCGATAAATTCCTTCGCTTCCGCCTTTTCTGTAATGATATAATAAAGCATCATGTTCAGCAAAGCTACATTGGTACCCGGTTTCAGTTGCAGGTGATACTTCGCATAGCGCGCCAGTTCAATACGTCGAGGATCTATAACAATCGTCGTTTTCCCCTTCATTGCAAATTGCTTCAGCTTAGCTCCGGTCACAGGATGTGCATCGGTAGGATTCGCACCGATCACCAATATGCAATCTGTGTACTTAATATCATCGATTGAATTGGTAGCTGCACCTGTTCCAAAAGCTCTTTGCATTCCCAATGCTGTTGGAGAATGACAAACGCGTGCGCAACAATCGATATTATTGGTTCCGATAACGGCACGGATAAATTTTTGCATCAGGTAATTTTCTTCATTCGTACAACGGGCTGAAGAAATCCCGGCGATCGAATCCGACCCGTGCTTTTCCTTGATAGTCGTTAACTTTTCGGCTATAAAATCGTAAGCTTCGTCCCAACTTGCGGGCTCCAGTTTTCCATTTCTTCGGATCAATGGAGTTTTAATTCTGTCCGGGTGATTGTAAAAAGAAAATGCAAAGCGACCTTTCAAACAAGTATGGCCTTGATTCACTTCAGCATCATAAGGTGCCTGAATAGATTTTACCTTACCATTCAAAACAGCGACTTCAAGATTACATCCCACACCGCAGTAGGTACACACTGTCCTTACTTTCTTATCTGCCACGACTGACTTTGACTCGAAAACATCTGAAATTGCTGAGGTAGGACATGCTTGGGCGCAAGCGCCACAACTCACACAATCTGAATCAAAAAATGAATTGTCGAAACTTTTTATAATATGACTGTCAAAACCTCTCCCGGCCATACTCAATACAAATTCCCCCTGTACTTCATCACAAGCCCGGACACATCTGAAGCAATTGATACATTTGGAAAAATCCGAAGTCATATAAGGATGACTCAAATCCTTTTTTCTGTCCAAATGATTCTTTCCTTCAGGATAGCGCACATCACGCACACCAACCTTTGCAGCGACAGTTTGTAACTCGCAATTATTATTCACTTCACAGGTAAGGCAGTCAAGAGGGTGATCAGTAAGCACAAGCTCGACAATATTCTTGCGTAATTTTATGATGCGGTCGCTATGGGTGTAGATAAAAGAATTTGCAATTACAGGAGTGTGACATGAAGCCTGCGATTTAGCCGGGCCCCCTTTCACGAATGCAACATCCACGCTGCAGACACGGCAGGATCCGAAGGGCTCTAAATTAGGGGCATCGCAAAGTGTTGGAACCAGTTCCTTACCCAAATGCCTTTTGACAAAACTCAGAATGGTTTCGCCATCACTTATCGGGTAGATTATATCATTAATGGATGCCGTTAATCTCATACAAATTTATTTTTTGAAATAAACAGACAATTCATTCTCAAAATACTTCATCGCATTCTTAACAGGCAATGGGAGTCCGCCACCCAGTGCACACAGCGATCCG
This sequence comes from uncultured Flavobacteriales bacterium, assembly GCA_964355885.1. GTDB lineage: Bacteria > Bacteroidota > Bacteroidia > AKYH767-A > 2013-40CM-41-45 > QQVM01. The sequence goes on along the minus strand of CAYHFJ010000056.1, from coordinate 1,110 downwards.
GTTTCGAGAGTCTCCAACAGATCATTCATAAGAGTGATGTCAATTTTATAATCCTCCGTCTGTGCTTTCTCCAGCATTTCATAACCCCGTGTTGAACCCAGTCTACATGGAAAGCACTTACCACAACTTTCATGAGCAGTAAATCTGAATAGATGCTCAATATATTTAATCAGAGGAAAGTCTTCCGGAATACAGATAACCGATGCATGCCCAAGTAGAAAACCTTCCCTTGAAAAGGAATCAAAGTCAATGCTGAGATCATTTATTTTGCTTACGGGAACCAATCCTCCCAATGGCCCGCCGATATGCATTGCTTTCACAGATGTTCTGAAACCACCTCCAAGTTCATTGACAACAATAGACAAAGGAGTGCCCATATCAACTTCATAAATTCCCGGTTGATTGAAATGACCATCAAGAGAAATTAATTTTGTTCCGCTTGATTTTACAGTTCCGATAGCAGCAAAAGCTTTCCCACTGTTCTTAAAAATGTAAGGAAGATTGGCAAGAGTTTCTACATTGTTAACAACAGTTGGTTTGTTGAACAAACCTTTCTGTGTTGGATAAGGGGGCCGCACACGAACTTCCGGCCTTTGTCCTTCTATGGAAGCAAGCAATGCGGTTTCTTCTCCGCAGATATAGGCACCTTGGGCTTTTATTACTTTAAAATCATAATTAAATCCGGAGCCCCTGATATTTTCACCAAGCAGATTCTCTTTTCTTAATTCACTAATGCACTCAGAAATAATATCAACAGATTCAGGATACTCTCCTCTAATATACACTACACCATAGCTTGCTCCAACAATATATCCGGCAATCATCATTCCCATAAGCAGTGAATGAGGGCGGTTTTCCATCAGATAGCGATCGGAAAATGCTCCGGGATCTCCTTCATCAGCATTACATACGATATACTTTATTTCAGATTCAGAATTTTTACAGGATTCTAACTTGAAAGCCATAGAAAATCCTGCTCCACCCCTGCCGCGCAGTCCGGAATCGGCGATCTGGGCAATGAGTGTCTCCGGGGTAGCTTTAAGACATTGAGTAAATATTTTATAATACTCTGAAATTGCTCCATACTCCGCTGTCAGTACCGGAGTTCCT
>CAYHFJ010000055.1:0-17983 GCA_964355885.1 uncultured Flavobacteriales bacterium | reverse complement strand
CAAATCTAACAATTTCGCCGCAAGCGGCGGGGAATTAACCCTTAGAGATTAAAGATCCGCTTTTGTTAAGTTACTCATATAAGTCTAAAGCTTTAACACACCGATTTTGTATCTTTTATTCCTGAAGGTTTCACCATAGAGTACGAAGCGATTGCCTGCGCCTTGGACACTTTCGTATGCTTTTACCGGAATCCCTCCTTTTTCAGAATTTTGAATAACCTTGCGGATCGCTTTGCCTTGGTTATTGATTTCGACAGAGATCAGCAGCATCTCATCTAAACTATTAAAGGATTCCGGTGCTTTTGTAAAATTATTTACGTCAAATGCCTGGTTGTTCACATGGTCGTTGTAAAAAATGGAAATCTTGTTTTCTGTATAAGCTACTGACTGGTATAGATATGCCGTTGTGCTCCGATACCATTGACGTTTCGGTATGTACGTGTTCCACTTAACGTTACCTTCCACATCGTGCATGATCGCTAAAATCCCGATTGCATAATACTCTATAGGGCTGTTAGAAGAGGTTTCGCTGAAGGTCTGCTCAAGAATTAAATAAACCCTACCGTCAGCGGTTACATGCATTTCATGTATGTTAAATGTTTTGGGAAGGTAGGGGCCTTTCTTCGATGCTATGAAAGGCTTATCGGTTTTTCTCATTTTATCTACAAGCTGTTGAGGAAAAAGATGCGATTTTTGTACTTTGATTTCTGTGGCAGAAGAGTTGATTCGCAGAAAATCATAGCCAATAAGAGAACTTTCATCGATATCTAGATAGGTAACAAACATCATTAAATCTGAACTGACAGGATCAAGTGCAATAGCCATGTTATCCATCAGCTTGTTTCCCAACTCAACATTGAATTCCTTCTCATTACCTTCTTGTGGGAACTGAAGAATGTTTAGCGTATAACTTGCCTGTTTTTCCTTATTGTCATCGCGTGCAGTTTCTTTTTTGGATGTGGATTTATATTGCTTCGCAAAAAAGCTCAGGGATCCATCATTCGAAAGTAATGTAGACTTTAGGTTGTACTGCTCTTCTGTATAATTGAGGGTCTTTGACTTTTCCTGAATTTGTTTGAAAGAACTATCGAGGACTTTGAATGCCAACTTTTGTTTTTCATCTTTCTTCAGGCCGGAAAAACCACTGATTGAAAACATCTTCAATTTCTCCACCCTCTTTGGCTCAATAGAAGCTCTCATTGCAAACAAGGTTGTATCAACTGAAGTAGTAATGTCCAGATATACTTCCAACTTTGATGGAGTCGAAACATTCCAAAGTTCCGTTGAGCCTTCTGAGGCTTCAAGGTTAGGTAAAGAAATTGAAGAGCCATATACCTTGGTGCTGTTGCCTTCCATATTTTTTTTGGATGTCAACATGATGAATTTACCTCCACAATAAAATATTTTCACGAGCATAATATCTTCTTCAGATGCTTTGAAATCCTGACGTTGCACTGCATTCATCTTTGAGTCAAGTTTCATGATTCCGGGTGTGATGCCATCATCGCCACGCTTCTTGTTTTGTACATACATATATACATATTCACCGTCGTCATATAATATGCTTCCCATTTTGTCGCCATTATCTTCTTTAAATTCCTGGCTCCAGACAATTTTATCCTTTTGTGCATAGGCAGAACCCGCAATCATGATAGTGATTAGCAGCAGGCTAAAATTTTTATATTTTGTTTTCATGGATTTTTTGAGTGTTTAATTTCTATATTTGATCAAATGTAAAAAATAATGAATAGAAAATTCATTTCCATATTAATAATAGCATTGCTTTGCTCCATTTGCATCTTTGCTCAGCAGGATTCAATTAAAAGGACTACCACGACCGTTATTTTCGGTAGTTCCCCTGCAGGCGAAAAAGGCTTTTCGAAGTACAATTCCAATGCGATTAAGTTAAATATTTTGGGTTTATTTTCCGGAATGGGCGGCTTGAATTACGAGCGGGAACTAAGTCGTATTTATTCTGTTGAGGTGGGTGCCGGAATAACTTTCTGTAACATGAGTGGAAATATTTGGCAAAATCTACTCATTGATGAGGATGAAGCTGGCGAGCAAAAATCTCCCAATTTCGAAGTGTCCCTTGATGCACAAGATGAGGATTATGAATTTGATAGGCGTAAAACTAAAATTGGCACTTATTTAACCGTAATGCCCAGATATTATTATCAGGAAGACGGGTTTGATGGAAATTACATTGGAATCAATTTTCAAAGAAGGACATACAGGTACGAAGCTTTCGGAGTCGACAGTTCCGTTTCCACATATGGTAATTTTACTTTTATTAATGGGCCCGGTAATCGGCGCGAATTTGAAAAGCAAACTATCATAGCCTTGTGCTGGGGGTTTACTAAAATTTCTAAATCTACTTTGTTAGACTTTTACACAAGTTGTGGAGTCAAGAGTATCAAAGCCGAAAGAATCGATGTTGGTTACATTGAAGGTATCCCTTTTGACCCACCGACTGAGGTCATTGGAAGTAAAATGAGGGTGATAAATAAAACCTCTATCTTTTTTGAAGTTGGTTGCCGCTTTGGTTTTTGGTGGAAATGATTTTTCAATGTCGCCTGATAAGGAAGAACGATCTCCGTTGTGCAGGATATTCCGCCATCTTCGCTGCGAGGGATTTACAATCCCTTGCCTTTTAAAAGTGTGATTTCTAATCCACTGTTCAACGCTATCCAGACATCCTAACAGACGCAATTTATTAAAAGTGAAAATGTGTAGAGAGGAAATTACATCTCATCTTCACAATCTTTCTGGTCATCATCTCCCCTTCCACTATTGTAAAATCCACCTAATACGCCCCCTTGTTGGGCGTAGCATCCTGACCTATTGCTCTATAAAACACAAATGTAAAAGAAGGAAGAAAATGCAGAATAATTATTTAACCTGGACGATAAAAGAAGGTTTGTGTTACTCTTAAATTAAAAGTTTTTAAGGAATTGTGGTCAAGCTCCATCCTCCTTCTTAATAAAAGCGGGCTGCCCTTGAACAACCCGCTTTTATAAAAGGCACCTCTATAGAAATCAGTTAGTAGGACCACTATCTGAATTGGCTTCAATCACCGACTGGAGGGAAGTAGATATATTGCTCAGGAAATCATATCCAACAATCGCCTCGATGGCATCGACGGAAACGCGGTAATTACCCCAACTTTGAGAATTTACAGTCTGCACATTAGGCATATCAACCGCAATGACACGGGTGCCGGTAGTCATGCGGCTCACATCGTTGTTCCCAACAGGCAATACCACGATGACTTTCCAATACCGCGAAGGAACCGTGATTTTACCATTAGCGATAGTGGTGGTAGTACCGCCAAGACTTCCTGTTCCACCGCTTCCATATCCTCCCGCCATAATGTATAATTCATTTCCCTGATTCATCAAGGTCCGGCAATAAGTTTCCAGAGCCGCCCAGGTAATCTGGTTGAGGTTCGGCGCCTGTGGCATGATGTTCGTCATCACGAAAGTAGCTGCATTATCAGCACTGGTAAGATCACGGTCATCGGAAGGACATTGGTGGCCTCGATCAAAACCTGTATTGGTATAGTTAGAAGTTACTGCCTTATAAAAACCGGTAGGCAAGGTGTTATCTCCGGTAAAACAATCGCAACGGGGAATGCTCCCTTTCCAGGCTGTGCTCAAGTGCCAGCTCACCCAATTGGCAGTTCCCCGTGAATTATTATACGCCAAAGCGTACTGGGTCTTTACCATCAGGTAATTGTTGGGGTATATTATATTAGTAACGGCGTTGCTTGGATTTCCCATTGCCATGTTATCATCTTGTGTGGCCACGGATGAATTATCATCAATGGAAATATCATCGATATTGAGTCGGCCACCTCCGGTCTTGCGTATCTGGAAACGAACATTTCCAGTGACTGAAAGACTAAAGGAAGCTGCATTTAGGGTTGTTGAGCTGGCAGTGATAGTACTACCTACTTTGGACCAGGTACTCCCGCTGTTCTGAGATACCCAAGCTTCAAAAGTACTGTTAGCATCCGTGCCATACTTTCCATAAACCAGAGTCAGGAGAGATGCGCCTGTGGTCACATTAAAATTCATGGTGATAGTACCGGAATTTTGCATGCGTACCGATTTGGCGCCATTTTTACGGTCACTTACGGAAGTCCCAATAAGAGCATCGGAGAGATTCCAGGAACCTGTTGAAAGATTTACATTAGCAGCAGCGTATGCGGTTTTTGTACCAGACTCAAAAGTCTCAGGAAATCCGGTATATATTCTTGCCATAGTAAAGGCCCGGTTGTCAAGCCCATTCGGGCCATGAAATTCATCTGTTTTTTCACAAGAGGTAATCAGGAAGACGGCGCTGAAAAACAGCATTAGTTTTGTGATTTGTTTCATGTTAGTTGGTTTGATTTTGTGAGACCAATGTATGAGGGATCCGCATAAATGCTGTTAAAGCAATATTATATTATCAACCGTCGGACGTGATCAATACAACGATGTTTTAACCTAATTGAAATCAACAATGCAGTATTTAAGTCCAGGCTCCTAACCGTTTATGGAAAATTCTATGATCATTCCACCTTGCCCAATTTAACCTGTGTTCAAAATAAGTCCGAAAAACCTGATAAAAACTGATTTTGTGTGTTATTCGCTTTGTTTTTAAGGATCCCTGCCGGATATTTTTCTTAGTGCAGTTACCGTTTTCGCACAATGGGATGCAACGCTGAGTTTTTATAAACAAGATAAACTACATGTATACACTACGTTAAGTTTAACACTTTACAGAATTTAAATATATGCTTCTAGCTCCCTGCTCGTCAGCATACCGGAAGTGAGGTAAAAGAAAAAAGATGGAATCAGCTAAAATTAAATTAGACAACAAGACCTATGAAGTTCCGGTTATTACCGGAATTGAAAATGAAACACACGGCAGATAAAGACTACAACAACTCGACAGACATGACGCCAGCTGAAAACATATACGGATTAAACGCTTCTCCGTTTTTCACAGTTTGCGTTTTAATCATGTGTTGGACTGATGCAACGGGAGCCCTACCCAGAATCGGTTTGAAATTTATCTATGCAATTTTAAAACAGAAATTCATTCTCGCTAGAAGGAAAAGGTTGAATTAAATTTTGTTCAGGACTGTAAAAACAGGTTTGTTTCTGTTCTTGATTGCTGTTTTTTAAGGAATTTTAATTGTAGAAGAACTTTATTTCACTTCGAGTCAATACCAGTTCACTCCGTACAAATTTTCATCGGCAGACTGTGAGTTGCTTCCAGATAAATTTATTGTTTAGATAGCTAATTTCAATGAAATAATTTACATTTATAACCTCATATAGTAAACTACGTTCTATTATATTAAAGAATTTTCGTTCCGCAAACCTGGTCCCCTACAGCGTTGATCGTTTAATATAAAAAGCGACTGCGTAAATACGCATATTATGCGCAACTCATCGTACCGGCTTAGAAGTGTCTTCAAGAAATAAACTTTGGCAAACTCAAACTACAATGAAAAAAGCAATCTTAATTTTTCTAATGATGGGTTGGGAAATTTGTTTCGGACAAATTACTTTTCAGAGATGCTATAATTATAGTGGTACAGGTGGCGGAAGAGAAGTACAGCAAACTTCTGATGGTGGTTACATAGTCGCCTTGCAAATGCAAGATGGAGAACTTATTAAACTTGATGCTTATGGGAATGTTCTTTGGACTAAAACTTATCCTTTTTCTGTTACATGCGTGAAACAACTTTCAGATGGAGGTTATATTTTGGGAGGGCAGCGTGACACCGTTTATCCGGGCGTTACGTGCGCAGTCATTGCAAGAACTAATTCCGCAGGTGATACACTTTGGTCTAAATATTATCCTTCCGTTTATCATGGCGCTTTTACTTATGAAGTAAAAATTACTCCCGATAGCAATTATTTATTTACAATGTATGATGACGGACAGGGTACGGGAAATGTCAGTTATCTTTTGATAGTTGACGCAAATGGTAATACCATCTGGAAGTTATTTATGCACCCAGGCATCACGTCGCAACTTACTGCAAACGGGAACATCATCAGTGTAACCACAGATCCTTACGGTAATGGGATGCATGTTGAAAAAGATTCGTCTTCTGGTTCGCGGCTATGGCAACAACTTTATGGACCCTATTTTGACCCATGGCTTAAAACTACGTATGGGAATAATATTTTAGAAGTCAATGACAGTATATACTTAATAGCAGGGATGAATAATTATTATTCCTATTCGCAAGATAATAGATTTCTTATGAAAGTAAGTGCTGCCACAGGTGATAGTATCTTATTCAGAGTTTTTGGATTGGGGACGTTTGATAAAATACAGTCCACATATGATAATGGATTTGCATTCATTGGCTTCTCCGACTCTGCCCACTGCCTCTTTAAACATGACAGCAACCTTGACAGCGTTTGGAGTAAACCATTCAACAGTCCTTTAACTGCTTATCCCTTTTTAGAGTTAATTAATTTTGAACAAACAACTGATAGTGGCTTTATTATTATTGGAATTGTTTATGATCAACTCTTTAACGACCAATTAATTCTTATTAAAACTGACAGCTTTGGAAATTCGGCTATGATAAATTCTGTTTCTGATAATCTAATTACTGCTCCTGAATTTGCAATTTATCCTAACCCAACCATACACAACTTCACGGTAAAAAATATTCCCTCCAATGAAACATCTTTGTTGCAAATATTAAACCCTCTTGGTAAGATTGTTTACTCGAAAAATATTTTCGGCCAGAATGAATATGTAGTTGAAGAAAGTTTCGCAAAAGGGATTTATTTTGTGAGAGTGAACGATGTTGTGATGAAGTTAGTCATTGAATAAAGTGTGTGCGAACTTGAAACAGCACTACTCTGTAGCGTGAGGGGAGTATGCGCAAAACATTAAGATTAAACGCACTATTTTTTGTCGGGCGGGTGTACAGATTGAAAGTTCTTTGTATCTGTAAACGGATTAGTATATTTGAGTGTGATGCCATTTAGTCCCCGCCAAAAAACATTAAGTTAATCCCTACATTATCAGCTATTTTAACGCTCCGAATAAACGGTGTAGCTAATTCAAACCGGGAGGAACAAAAATCATTTAAACACAAACAAAAAATTCAAATATGAAAAGATTATTTAAAAGTATTGCAACGACAATTATATTCCAAATGTTTCTGAATACTATTATTGCACAATGCTGGATGAGATTAAATTTTACCTATGCAATTTTAAAACAAAAATTCGTTTTTACAAGGAAGAAAAGGTTGAATTAAATTTTGTGCAAGACGGTTAAAATTTGTTTGTGTCTATTGTTAATTTAAGGTTTTTATGGAATTGTGTTTGTCGAAAAACTTTATTTCAATTTGGGTCAATACCAATTCACTCCGCGCAAATTTGCATTAGCAGACTGGGGTGTGTTTCACATTAAATTCAATTTTTCGCAAACCAACAAATGGCTCATTTTTACTCACTATAACTATAATAATTATGTTTTATATCAATTTAGTCAGGTAAGTCCTGATTTCATCTCTATAAAACATGACTTTTTTAGTCCAAATCAATAAATATTCAACAGCATTTCGTATCATGGTAGTAAGGAACAACCTGACTTATAAACTATGAATAATAAGTATATATCAACGCAATCAAACGAACTTCTATCCTATTTCAATGGTCAGAACAGAGCTTGTTTTGTTTACGCTGAAGCATTTAATGCATTGCCCAAATCGAAAGCTGGTGCCGTTAAAGAATTACTAAGCGACATGACTAGGAGAGGTTTGCTGATGCGATTGAAAGAAAGTGTTTATTATATAATTCCATACGAACAAAATTCAGAATCGTTTATGCCTGACTGGCATTTGATTGCTGAAAATTTAGTAAAAGATGCCGGCCACTACATTGGTTATTACTCTGCCTTGCAAATTCATAACCTGATTACGCAGCCATCTTTAAAAGAACAAATTGTTGTATCAAAACAAATACGACCTTCTGTAATCAAGATCAAAAACGTATCCTTTCAATTTATATATCACAACGAAAATCATTTTTTTGGAGCAAAAAAAATATGGATTGATAATTTTAATAAAGTAGAATGCTCGGATCTGGAAAAAACAATTATTGACTGTTTGTTCAAGCCCGATTATGCCGGAGGAATTGTTGAAGTAGCAAGAGCAATTTACATTTCGAAAGAAAAAATAAAATTTGATACGCTACTTGATTACACAAATAAATTCAAATCTCAGGCGGTTATTAAACGACTTGGGTTTCTTTTAGAGCTAATGGAAATAAATAATAACATCATAGAGAAATTACAAAAAGCAAAAACTGCTTCTTATGTCTTATTAGATACTGAATTACCAAAATCCGGAAAACTGATTAGCAGGTGGAGCATTCAGCAAAACTTAGAAACAGAAACGATAAAATCTGCAATTTATACATGATTAAACTACACGAAATACAACAGAAAGCCCGTGAAGTAAGTGTTCGTGACCAGCAAATAGAAAAAGACTATATGCTCTCGTGGATATTACAGGGTGTTGCTCAACACAAGAAGCTTTCTAAAACTCTTGTGTTTAAAGGCGGAACTGTTTTAAAGAAAATATATTTTGAAGATTACCGATTTTCGGAAGACATTGATTTTACTTTGCTGAATAATGAAATAAAAAACGAACAATATTTTGATTGGTTTAAAGAAATCTTTGAATATATTTTGGAGGAAGCAAATATCCGCTTAGAAATAATTGACAATAACGAACACGAAGACGGTGGAATTAACTTTTACATCAGTTATGTTGGCCCATTAGGCGGACAAGGCAATAACAAAAAAGTGAAGGTTGCTATTTCAAGAAGTGAAAAACTAGAATTTGAGCCGGTAATGAAAACCGTTTTACTTGGATATTCTGATTTGACAGAACATCAACTTTTATGTTATCCGTTGGAAGAAGTGTTAGTTGAAAAAATGCGGACAGTTATGCAACGTATGCAAGCACGGGATTTTTACGACATCTGGTATTTGCTGGAACAACATGGTATGGATGTGAATTTTTATTTAAAAGAGTTTGCTAATAAATGTGAAAGCAAAAACATAAATCCTGCCGATTTTTCAAAAAAACTTACAGAACGATTACCGCAATACAAAGGCCGTTGGGAAAGTTCAATGAACGAACAGATACATAATTTACCGAAGTTTGATAAAGTGGAACGGGAAGTGCAAAGACATTTAAAGAAATTGAAATTATGAGCAATAGCAAAATAATGAATCGTATTAAGCCTTTACTCTTTGCTGGTATTGAGGAAAAAGATCAGAAATTATTTTGGAGTGAATTTCCAAACCCGACATCAGAGACAATTACTATAAAATTTACAGATTGTATTATAAAAGACCAGATTCAAATTTAACAGCACATTTGTAATTAAATGAGGGTGTGAATCATGTAACTCTTTTAAAAAGTCATGTAAGCCCTATCATTTGAATATTGTTCAACTTTGCAAGTAATAATAAGTTTAACAATTTAAAAACAAAAATCAAATGGCAGAAAATCAAAAAGACCAGCGCAATCAGCAATCTGGTGGCAAGTCACATGAGGAAAAAACACAGGATGGAAAAAGAAAAGAAGAAACCAATCCTAACAACCCAACGGCAAACCAAAACAATCAGCATTCTTCTCAACAAGGTAATCAGAAGCGTAATAATTCTGATCGAACCAAAGGAGAAACAGATACTGATGTTCAGGACAGAGAAGAAAACGAAGAAGAAACAATGGATGAACCAACAGGTTCAAGAAGAACAAGTGATTCCGATTCAAAAGACAGTCATAACAAAAACGGAAATCAGAACAACAAAAAGGGAAATATGTAAAAGTATTTTTCTTGAATAAATGAAACGGGGTTAAAGTAACTCCGTTTCATTTTATTTATCAAGTTGGTCAATACTCCACAGTTTTACTTAGAAAATTGATTTTCTTTTGAGCTCGAAGCTCTGCTTCGGGGTTATTTATTCAACTTTTTATAAATAGAAATAGACGATTATTTTCCTTATAACACTAATTCCATTTCTAAATTCATATTCGCTGCTATCTCCAACATGCACTTCAAGTGAACATTTAGGTATCCTCAAAGACTTGCTCATCCAGTAAGTCGTTTGCACAAAATATTTATCTGTAATCAAGGAGGAATCACATGATTCATGCAACTTTTTTCCATAATTAAGTAAGTCTATTATTTATTATGTATACGACCTTTGCAATATAATTATCAGATCAAAAGATTGAAAAATGGAAGACACTCGAAACTCAATGGTTGAAAATATGATCACAGAAAGTGGGCAGGAAACATGTGTGAAAACCAGTTGGGCGAGGTGATTCCCTCTTAGTAATAATCAACAATAAGTCCACTCTACCCGCTACGAAGTATGTTCTGCAGCGAAGGATTTATTTCCGCGAAAATTATTCAATACTTTGTTGCTTGGCAATTCACAAGCCACTGATTCGTGTCATCCGCTTGCCATCACACCTCCGCCACCACCTTCAATTCAATAGCAATTGGTGTTGGCAGGCAATTGATCTCAATCGTCGTGCGGCATGGAGGTGCATCCTTAAAATAAAGAGCCCATAATTTATTGTAAATTGGAAAATCGTCTTTCATGTTCGTGAGAAAGACGGTAACATCGATGATCTTCTCCCATGATGAACCGGCATCTTCAAGAATAAATCGCACATTCTGAAAGACAGAATGACATTGTGCTTCGATATCATAACTGATGATTTTTCCCTGATCATCCAGTTCCACCCCAGGAATTTTTTTTGAACCTCTTTCTCTTGGACCAACACCGGATAAGAAAAGTAAATTCCCATGTCGTCGTGCATGAGGATATAGGCCTACCGGTTCAGGTGCTTTGGAGGAGTTTATTTCTTTGGACATTTTTCTTCTGAATGTTTGGTGGATGGTTTGGTAAATATCTGAATTTTGTCGGGGAAAAACTATTCCATTCGTAATCGGGCTAATTTTCCTGCTGGCATTATAATCTTTTTAGAAGATCCAAAACTTGATCTGCATAAGACCCACCAAATAATTTCACATGAACGAGTAATGGATAAAGATTATACAAATCAACCCGCTCATCAAACCCATCGTTAAGAGGAAACTCTGAATTGTATGCGGAAGAAAAACCGGAAGAAAAACCCCCGAACAAACGGGTCATTGCGAGATCCACTTCACGGTGTCCATAATAAATTGCCGGATCAAAAAAATAAGGCAAGCCATCCGATCCACAAAGTATATTTCCACACCAAAGATCCCCGTGAAGCAGGGCCGGAGGTTCTGATGGAATTTTTTCATTCAGTTTTCTTTCTAATTTATCACGGTAAGGAGAGATGATCTCTGCCCCTATCGCCAAAATTCTTTCCTCCATAAAAAAGGAAATCCAATCTTCATGCCGGCGGTTAGATTGAGGAATTGATCCAATATAATTGTCAGAATCGAGACCGAAGTTTTTTGCTGTCACTCTGTGCAATTTTGCTAATTGCAATCCGGCTTTTTCCCAATAATCAATGCCCGGCTTTCCTGGTTCAAGAAATTCGAGTACAATAAATGAAAAGGCCTGATGTTTTCCGGTCAGTATCACTTCAGGTACACGAAGGCAATCCGTATTAGTTAATAAAGTAAGTCCGGCAGCCTCAGCCTCAAACATCCCCGGGAAACGCAAGCTGCTATTATATTTTAGAAAATAATTTCCTGCTGTTGTCTCCAGTTTATGCGCATGATTAATACAACCTCCGCTTACAGGTGAAGTATTTAGAATGCGAAATGCCTGACCAAATTCAGTGGCCATCAACTCTTCAAGATGCGATATCAAGGAGGCAGTAATCATTCCCTTTTTAATACGAGAAAAAGATCTGACCCGTTTTTTTCCTTGCGATGCAATTCCCACTCATCCTTCGCTTTTTTCATCAGCCACGAACGAACAGGTATAGCTATCCAGAAAAAAAGAAAAAAACTTATTACCTGAAGAAATTTTTTCAATTCATAGAATCTTCCCCGATCAGCAGGCTCAAAAGCGGAGGCCGCGAAAAAACAAAACCAATAAAATTTTAATTTTCCCAAAAGCGAGAATAAAAAAAGACTTGCGTTAAAAGTATTCGCTCGAAATGGATTCGCTATTTTCAAGACCAGACTAAAATCACTTTCTGCAATCCATTTTAATGCTCCGTAATATTGGTTGGCATAATATTCCTTCCAGCATTTAAAACCGGCGGGTTCAAATAATGCTATTGTTTGATTTGCGCTCAGGCGTCGCATGTGTGCAGTATCTTCGAAAAAGAATTTTCCGGTTACAGCATCAATACCATTCCTTCTTGCAGTAGAAATTTTATGTTCAAGGCTTCCTTCGTGATTGCATGGCAAGCTATGAAGCATTGTACATTTCGGGGCTGCAAAAGCGCACATCTCTGAAGCAGTTATCTTTTCATTAAAAGTATGTTCCAGAACATGGTGAGAATGAATAAAATCAAAACGTTCTTCTGCAAACTCTGCGGAACCTAAAACAAAAAAGTGAATAGAAGAATTATTTCTTTGAGCAAAGCCTATCGCTTCCGGACTAATATCGCATCCATATATTTCCCACCCCGGCAAGGCTTCAAGAAAAATGGCGGTGAAAATCCCTCGCCCACAGCCGAAATCCAACGCTTTTCCAGACACCGGAAAATTCAATTCCCTAATCAGGGAAAGTAGTCTTTCCTTCTCAAAAGCTGACCAATAGCCCATGTATCCATGGGTATAGCGATTTTCGTAGAATTCAGCCGATGCTTTTCTGTTACTCAGATCCCTTGTCTCCATGCCGGACGCTAAATAAACGAAAAGCAGGGACATTCCTACTTAAAAACTAAGAAATGTATTGACTTATTATAATACCTACTTCATAGTCAGGGCGCAAGCGAGTTTCTTCTTCTTCACTTCACCATTAACATTAAAAATTTCTGCATAAATAATATAGGTTCCAATTGTTGCCACTTCACCATTATCAGTTAAACCATCCCAGATTACAAGATGTTCGTCTCCCAGAATAGCTTGAGTGGATAGCTCACGTATTAGATGTCCGTAAAGATCAAAAACAAGAATTTGCGCTATGCCCTGCTTATCAGATTGGCTCAGGCGAATAAAAAGCAAATCATTATATCCATCGTTATCCGGAGAAAACACGGAAGGGTCAATACTCAGGCCATCTTGTATTTCGGCATTAGTCCAACCGACGGAGTTTTTATATCCGGGAGTGGCAAAACCGGAAGAGGAAGAACCAGAATGCCAATTCGAAACCTCATCAGTCTTCATTTCCGGACTCAGTCTTTCCAGTGAGACCCCTTTCTTTTCAATCAACAAAGGAAAATGCATCTTTTCAGAATAGTTGAACAAATCAAGAATGTTTCCCAATGAATCATAAATAATGACTGCACCATCTGCAGAATTAAAATCCGGAAAATTGCTTACAGATAAAAATGGTCTAATTCCCGGATTATCATAACGCTGACGTATGTCTGAAGAATTTACCGATAAGGTAAGATACTCATTAGGAAAAAATAAATGTGATCGTTCACTAATAGATTTGTTTGGTTGCACAGATGAAAAATCATTATAGGGAGCTTCCGCAATTCTCCAATGAAAAATGTCAAGTACCTTGTTCGAAAGATTGTACAATTCTACAAAATCTGAACCACCGCTTTGAGAATTAAAAAGAATTTCATTGATGACAACATCTCCGCTATCAATAACCTGAGGGATTGCGAATCTGACTTCCTGAGAATTATCTAACTCATTTCCGGGACAATCTTTCAAGCCATAGTTGGTGTTTATCTCGTAGATATGCTCTGCTACGATAAAAGGCAAACGCAACAAATATGCAAATTGGTCATCAGTGGCAATGACGCTATCAGGATACAAGGAAAATTGCCCCGGAACTACAATGTTATACATCAATGGATTCAGAATATTTACCTCATCCATTTTCTCACTGAAAAATATACTCAGATGTACAGAATCGACAAGAGAAGCCCGAAGCAACACCGGTTTTTCATAATCCATATAAGTCCCTGTAACACTACTTATCAGTCCGGGCGTTCCACCTAATGCCGACATTGATGCTTTCCAATTCAAGACGTCCGTGCAAAGAAATGAAGTGTCAATACGTTCCAAAGTAAACCCTCCATCATCCTTGCTTGCATCTCGATATGTTTGATTAGAAAAGTTGAGTTCTTCAATCAGGTAGTTATTATTATCCCGTAATTGTAAGTGATCGCCTACATCATTATTCAAAACAGGAAATGAACTTAACCCTTGTGTATTTCCATACGCAGAAAAAGCAACTTCTCCTGATGTGTTGCATAAAATCAGATAAGTCTGAGGAAGCAAAATTATATCAGGAAGAATACTTGTCGTTGAGCCATCGCTGATAGTCCAGTTCTTCAACGAAATCGCATCGGGCTTTCTGTTATAGATCTCGACGAATTCGAAATTGGGTAGGGCACCTGAAGACGATGGTTCAAACAAGATTTCAGTAAAAATTACATCATGGGTTTCCACAACAACTGCCGGGTAAAAGGTAAAACTGATAATTACTCCCGGTAAAATAACATTTCCTGAGATATCTTCTACACCACTAATTGAAAGTGTATGTTGAAAAGATGAAACAAATGGATTTGAAAACTCAAGCAAGACTTTCGTAGGATCAATTGAGTTCAATGTTGATGTAACCGGATTGCCCATACCAGCATCCAGAAAATAATTAGAAACTGCATTTGCAGAAAATGCTTTCATCGTTTCTGAAAACTGCAGTTCAAGAGATGAAGATGATTGAACCATAACAGCAGAAATTTCCGGAGGGACTGTATCGTGCAAAAGTGGTCCTGCGTAAAAATCATCAAAATAAAAATTCGTACGATTACCAGTTGTATAGTCGCAAAAAACACCAAAGTAAGAGGAAGTGGTATACATTGCTTCGGCACCGTAACATTCTAAAACATAATTCGTCCCACCTGAATAATCAATCCAAAGAGACCAAAGTCCGATATGGTCTCGTGTGACTCTCACCGAAAGTGAAAATGCCGAGGCAATTGATGCATTCGTTGCCCGACAAACAGAAACAGAAGTAGTTCCATCCTGTCTGAACAACTCAACCGCGTCATCCGACAAAGATTCTCCGAACTGAAGATAATAGCCATTTAAAGGTCCGCTCAAGTCTTGTTGGTCGGATACGAGGTAAACTTTTCCATAATTTCCGGATGAAGGTGAAAAGTTTTGATGAATAAAAAAACGCCATTCCAGTTCGCTGAACATATCCGGGTTACATGGTGTAGAAAGCCAGGAATTACCGGCTGCACCCGCATTTAACTGAAGTTGCAGAGAAGAATTGACCATAAAATCAAGAGTATGGCCGCTCCATATGGGTGCAGTATGAATATCACCGTCATCGAATCTATCCTGCAGCTGTGCTTGAGTTACAGCAGAAATAAATAAAAATATTATGCCTGAAAGAAATTTCATCGGAGCTTTTATCGTAAAATTGCAGTACAAAAATATTCTATCGAAACTCAAACCTCAACCGCGCGTATGCGGGTTTTTATCTTAAAATGATGAAAGTTGCTGTTGTAGGCGCTACCGGTATGGTAGGTCAGGTCATGCTGAAAGTATTGGAAGAGCGGAATTTTCCCATCACTGAACTTTTGGCTGTGGCCACTGAAAAATCTGTTGGAAAAGAAATTCAATTCAAAGGAAAATCCATAAAAGTTATCAGTATGGCTGATGCTGTGGCATTAAAACCGCAGATTGCTTTATTCTCAGCCGGAGGCAATACTTCATTGGAATGGGCGCCAAAATTTGCCGCTGCAGGTACTACCGTGATTGATAATTCCTCTGCATGGCGCATGCATGAGGACAAAAAACTTATCGTCCCGGAAATAAACGCCGATTCTTTAACGAAGGATGACAAGATCATTGCAAATCCCAATTGTTCGACTATTCAAATGGTAATGGCACTTAATCCCCTGCATAAAAAATATAAAATCAGACGGGTAGTTGTTTCGACATATCAATCTGTATCAGGTACAGGGAAAAAAGCTGTGGAGCAATTGATGAATGAACGCAATGGAATTCAGGGCGAGATGGCTTACAAATATCAGATTGATTTGAATGTATTACCACAGATAGATGTTTTTCTGGATTCAGGATATACAAAGGAAGAAATGAAAATGCTCAATGAGACCAGAAAGATCATGCGAGCACCTGATATTCGTCTCACGGCAACAACGGTACGTGTACCCGTAAAAGGTGGCCACAGTGAAAGTGTAAATGTTGAATTTGAAAATGAGTTTGAGCTAAATGAAATCCGAAATATTCTTACAGCAACACCGGGTATAATTGTAGTAGATGACATTTCAAACTCAAGATATCCCATGCCTCTCGATGCCGAAGGAAAAGACGAAGTGTTTGTTGGCCGGCTCCGTCGTGATGAGAGCCAGGATAAGACTTTAAATATGTGGATTGTTGCTGATAATCTCCGGAAAGGAGCTGCGACAAATGCAGTGCAGATCGGGGAATATTTAGTAAAGAATGGGTTAGTATAAAGATTTATATAATAAGCTTTTTTCGCGCTTCATATTTTGTAAGCAGAAAAGCTGATATCTTTCATAGGGCTTCACCCTGTGGTGGCATAATTCGCCCTTACAGGGCTGGTCTTGTTGATAGGTTTTGTTGATACTTGAGACAATCCTAGGTTAGATTTGAGGTGGATTTCAGGGGTGGATTTCAGGGGTGGATTTTAGGGGTGGATTTTAGGGGTGGATTTTAGGAATGGATTTTAGGAATGGATTTTAGGAATGGAATTCAGGGATGGATTTTAGGAATGGATTTTAGGAATGGATTTTAATTTCAATTTCAGATATCTTTCACAGGGCTTCACCCTGTGGTGACGTAATTCGCCCTTGCAGGGCTGGTCTTGTTGATACCAGAGACAATTCTGGTTTCGGTTGCAGTATTCCTTTTCGATCAGTTTGGTTTATTCTTATTGCTCATTCGAATATCAAGTTACGTAATTCGCCCTTGCAGGGCTGGTCTTCTTGATACCTGAGACAATTCTGGTTTCGGTTGGAGTATTCCTTTTCGATCAGATTGGTTTATTCTTATTGCTCATTCGAATATCAAGTTACGCAATACGCCCTTATAGGGCTCGGCTTGTTGATACCTGAGACAATTCCGGTTATGGTTGCAGTATTCCTTTTCAATCAGTTTGTTTTATTCTTATTGCTCATTCCTATTTTAAGTTACATACATGAAGTGTTTTTCATTCTCCATATTCCATGTGACTTTCTTTATTCACAAAACTATATTAATTTCATATTAAATAATTGTCTTCTATTTTTGTTGAAGAAGAAACTACAAACATGGGACAATCACTTGCAAAAAACTATCTCCACATCGTGTTTAGCACGAAACACCGACAACATCTGATCCTTCCGCCCTATGAAGAAGAACTTCATGCCTATCTGGGTGGGATCTGCAAAAAACTGGAATGTCATCCACTGAAAATCGGGGGTTACACAAATCATATACACATACTTTGTATGCTATCAAAGAAAATCGCTTTGATGAAACTACTTGAAGACGTAAAGTCTCATTCGTCAAAATGGATGAAGACAAACGATCCATCATTAAAAAACTTTTATTGGCAGGATGGCTACGGTGCTTTTTCCGTGAGTCCCAGATATGTTGACAAAGTCAGTGCTTACATTGCAAATCAGCATCAGCATCATCAAAAGAAAAATTTTGAGAATGAATATATCGGCTTTCTCAAAAAAAATAAAATAGAATATGATGAGCGATACATTTGGGATTAAATTTATCAGGTCCTGTAAGTAATACTGTTGAAGCCACCAATGAACTACCCCGCCGCAAGCGGACGGGGTATCTGTGCTACTGCTTAAAATAAC
>CAYHFJ010000054.1:0-18159 GCA_964355885.1 uncultured Flavobacteriales bacterium | reverse complement strand
GGAGTAGCGGGAGCGAACGATGCGATTTGTGCTACACTTTTATACAGAAATCAATGGACTGGTTTTGGTGGAGAACCTAAAACTATGCTCTTTACCGCTGATATGCCACTGGATGTCCTGCACGGAGGTGTTGGTATTTCATTCTATGCTGCAGATCAGTTAGGTGCGGAAAGGAATTTTAATGCAAGAGCTTCCTATGCTTATCAGTTAGATTTGGGTTCCGGTCGTTTAGGACTTGGATTGGACTTGGGTTATCATCAGAAATCATTGGATGGTTCTAAGTTTATTTTTAATGATGTTGACGATAACAGCATTCCAGTTGGCTCAGTAAGCGGAGGAGCGTTCGATATGGGTCTTGGATTTTATTTCCAGACAGAAAAATTATATGCCGGGATTTCCACCCAGCATCTTACGAAGGGTGATATCAAATACGACAATATAAGCAGTACCCTGGAAAGACATTACTATTTAATGGCCGGATATAATCTGGACATCTCCTCTTCACTCATATTAAAACCTTCAGTTCTTGTAAAGACGGATGCCGTCTCTGTTCAGGCTGATATGAATGCTAATTTATTGATTAACAATAGATTTTGGATTGGTGCATCATATCGTCTGCAGGATGCGATAGTTGTTATGGCGGGCATGGAGATAATTCCAAACCTTAAACTTGGATATTCTTACGATTTGACGACATCTGACATCAAGACCTACAGTAGCGGAACCCATGAAATAATGCTTGGATATTGCTTCAAAAAGGCGAAAACCGTAAAACGCCAGTTTCATCGCAATGTAAGGTTCCTATAAAAATTAAAGTGGTTTATATCTTATCATTGCTTAGATTTGATGAAACCAAAGGAGGAGCATCCCGTTAGAAGATGCTACGCCAAAACTGTATTCAATATAATTAGTGAGCTTGCGTTTATTATCGAAACTACTCAACATCCTATAAAAACGATGAATCTCAAAACATTCGGAATGAAGAAAATTGTTTTTCTGTGTTCCATCATGCTGTTCGGGCTGATATTCTCCGGTTGTGGGGGCGGGAGCAAAGGAGAATTGACTGGTGTTCTCAATCGTGAGAAGTGGTATCAGTCTGATCCGTACGGAATGGTATTCATTCCTTCCGGTTCGTTTCATATGGGTCCTAGCGATGAGGATGTTCCCTATGCTGTCACTGCACAAAGTAAATCGGTGACTATCCCTGCATTTTATATGGATAATACCGAGATCACCAATAATGAGTACCGTCAATTTGTGTACTGGGTTCGTGATTCTTTGGCACATCGCCTTATCGGTGGTGATCACCTGATTGAAGAAGGTGAATATGGTGAGCGGATTAACTGGCGCATGAAAATCAAGTGGGAAGACGAAGAGAACGAAGAAATTCTTACAGAACTATTCCTGCCTGAGACAGAAAGATTTTACCGTCGTAAAGAAATCGATACACGTAAATTGAATTACGAATATTACTGGATTGATCTCAAGACAGCTGCACAGCGTGAAAGTCGTGAACAGGGAATGCGTGATCGTTCTGTCTTCATTAAAAAAGATGTAATCAATGTTTATCCTGATA
Organism: uncultured Flavobacteriales bacterium; assembly: GCA_964355885.1. GTDB lineage: Bacteria > Bacteroidota > Bacteroidia > AKYH767-A > 2013-40CM-41-45 > QQVM01. Next base: position 16,583 of record CAYHFJ010000054.1, on the reverse strand, counting down.
CTTTAGCATGGATTCATGATTATGCTTATTCCTATCATGATCCATTGACTCAGATGTATTTCTGGCATCCGGCTTATGATGATTATCCTGTTGTTGGTGTAACCTGGAAACAGGCGCGTGCATTTTGTGTATGGCGCACTCAACTCATGAATAGTTATCTCGCGGATAACGGAACCGCTTTCATACAGGATTTCAGATTGCCTACTGAATCAGAATGGGAATATGCCGCACGCGGAGGTTTGGAACATTCTCCATATCCTTGGGGTGGTCCTTATATTCGTAATAGCCGTGGTTGCTTCCTTGGTAATTTCAAGCCTATGCGCGGAAATTACATGGATGATGGCGGTGTCTACACTGTAAAGGCAACATCTTACTGGCCAAATGATTATGGATTGTATTGTATGGCAGGAAATGTATCGGAGTGGACAAGCAATTCGTTTGACGAATCAGCGTATAGTTTTACTCATGACGTGAGTACAGACTATACCTATGAAGCTAAAGAGTCTGACCCTCCTTCATTAAAAAGAAAATCAATTCGTGGTGGTTCCTGGAAAGATGTTGGATATTACTTGCAGACGGGTGCACGTACCTTCGAATATCAGGATACCGCAAAATGTTATGTTGGTTTTCGTTGCGTGATGAGTTTCCTCGGACGCGACAAGATTGACTATTAATTTAAAGGGAACACGTTTAATTAATTTTAGAAACTTATTGATTAAAGACCGAAAATGTTATTTTCGCAGTCTTCAATTTATACTAAATCCAAACAGGTTTCTGAATTATTAAATTATAAAACCTTCATAAGATTTGGTTATGCCGTCCGGGTTTTTCGAAAAATGAAACAAGTTCGGTATCCATTGTATTAAAAGAGTCTATATTATAATTCAACAATTCAATTTCATCTAACCAGAAAAACTAATTCGTTAACCATGGGACTTGCCGAATTAACACAAGGAAAAAAGTTTAAAAAATTCATGGCACGCCTCTATGGATGGGGTGCGGCGGTTGTAATCGTTGGAGCCTTGTTTAAAATCCAACACTATCCATTTTCCGGCCTCATGCTTGTGCTTGGCTTAGGAACAGAAGCCGTTATCTTCTTCTTCTCTGCATTTGAACCACCCCACGAGGACGTGGATTGGTCTTTGGTTTATCCGGAACTTGCAGGAATGGGTGATGATGACAGCCATTCTAAAAAGGAACGTAAAAAGAAAACAGATCCTATCGCTCAGCAATTAGATCGTCTCATGGCCGACGCGAAGATCGGGCCGGAACTGATAGAAAGTTTAGGAACCGGACTGCGCTCACTGAGTGAAAATACTTCACACATGGCCAACATGAGTACCGCTTCTGTTGCAACTGAAAGTTATGTTCAGAATGTAAACAAAGCTGCTCAGTCTGTTGGTGAAATGTCTAACTCCTACGTTCGCGCGGCGCAGGCTGTTGATCAATTATCCAATTCTTCTGAAGACGTAAAAGTTTACAAAGATCAGGTTGTTTCTGCCGGAAAGAATCTCGCTGCATTGAATGCGGTGTATGAACTTCAGTTGCAGGACAGCAATGAACACCTTAAACAAACAGGCCGCTTCTACGAAGGTATCAATGAATTGATGGGTAACCTCAATGCCTCTCTGGATGATACCCGCAAATACCGCGATGAAGTGGCTCACCTGGCTACTAACCTGTCCAAATTAAATACGGTTTATGGTAATATGCTTTCTGCAATGACTGTGAAAGCATAATATTCCCATTTATCAACAAGTCTATCTAACTAACCAAAAACTTAACAACCAAATTAGCTTCAGCTATGGCACAGGGAAAACTATCACCCAGGCAGAAGATGATCAACATGATGTATCTCGTGTTGACGGCGCTGTTGGCTTTGAACGTTACCAAGGAGGTTATTAATGCCTTCGTAACGATCAACGAGAGTGTCACTTTGTCTAAAGATAACGTAATAAAAAAGAATCAGACTACCTATGCTGCTTTCGAACAGGCTATGTCAGTTGACAAGGTCAAGTATCAGGCAGTATATGACAAGGCGAATACGGTGAAAAAGGAAGCCGACGCTGTAGCAAACTACATTGAAGCACTTAAAGATGAGCTTGTCCGGAAAGCGGATGGAGTTGATCCGGGTGAACCTACTCCTACTTTGAAGGCGATGGAAGCCAAGGATGATTACGATATCCCAACCAATATTCTTTGTGGGGATGATAATGAAGGGCGGGGCGGGAAAGCTTTCGAATTGAAAAAAATGTTGGACGACTTCAAGAAAAAGATCGTGATCAATGTTTCTGAAGACAGCAAAGAATCCTTTCAGAAAACCTTGCAGACTTTATTGTCAACTTCTGATCCTGAAAAACCGGAAGATGGGAAAAGAACATGGGAGATGGCTAACTTCTATCATAACCCGGTTGTTGCATCTGTAGCTTTGCTCACCAAATTCCAGAATGATATCAGGAATGCTGAATCACAGGTGATCGATGATTTACTTTCTTCTGTTGACAAGGATATTATTAAACTCGATAAACTGAATGCAAAAGTAATCTCGAACAGTACAGTGGTAACCATCGGTTCGGATTATCAGGCCGACGTTTTTCTCTCTGCAACTTCTTCTACATTAGCTCCTGAAGTTTTTATCGGAGCTACTTATGATTCAGTCAAGAATGAAATACGCGGAGGAAGTGATAAGCCGCTGCCTGTTGAAGGCGGTTACGCTAAATACGTTGATCGTCCGGGTTCAGAAGGGGAGAAGAAATGGGGCGGAGTTATTCGGGTTAAAAAACCGGATGGTTCTTATGATCATTTCCCTTTTACCTCATCTTATGTTGCACAGAAACCTAATTCAGTAGTCTCTGCCGATAAAATGAATGTACTTTACATCGGTGTGGATAACCCAATGTCTATTTCTGTTCCCGGTGTATCTAACGATAAAGTAAAGGCCTCCATCGAGGGAGCAAGTGGTGCCTTGAAGTCAAATCCGGCAGCAGGTGGTGGCCATTACATTGCCATCGTTGGAGCCACAGGGAAGGCAGTTATTAAAGTCTCAGCAGAAATCGGAGGAAAGGTGATGTCAATGGGAAGTTTCGAATACCGCGTAAAACGGGTACCGGATCCGGTTGCAACTATCGCGAACAATAAAAGTGGTAGCATTAATAAGAATCTTTTGATGGCCGGTACGTTAATACCTAAACTGGAGAACTTCGACTTCGAATTATTCTTCAAGATCACTTCCTTCAAAATGACTATCACAGGAAAAGGGAAAGATCCTATGGAATTTGAAAGCACAGGTAACCAGCTTACACAAACAATGCGTGATGCATTGAGTAAGGGACGTGCAGGTGATAAAGTATTCTTCGAGTATATCAAGGCTAGAATGGATAAGGGTGCTGATATTACATCACGCCAATTGTCCCCGATGGCTTTCACCTTACAATAATTGCCGATTCTAAAAAAATTGTCATGAAAATCAGAATTCTGTTTGTACTTGTTTCACTTCTCACTGCCTTCTCTGCTCAGTCACAGAATGTATTGGATGGAGTGTATGTCAAAGAGCACACAACTACCCGCCAAGTAATCCCTTATCCATATCTCCGTGAAGCGGATGTGATGTGGTCAAAGCGGGTCTGGCGTGTTCTTGATCTCAATGAAAAAATTAATCTTCCCTTGCGTTATCCATTGTCAAAGCAGACTCATGATCGTAAAAGTCTGATCGATTTGTGTCTCGATGCAATTCGTGAAGGTTCATTGACCGCATATAGCACGGTTGATGATGAATTCACATTGCCGGTTACAATGAATGAAGTAGAGTCAAAGGGCGGGGCAAGAACAGACACGGTAAAAATGCAACGACCGGATCCTCCTTACGATGAATACGACACCGTTATTTCAAGAGACTTTTCTCCTGACAAGGTCATTGGTTATCGTCTGAAAGAAGATTGGTTCTTCGATAAACAACGCTCTGTAATGGATGTGAGAATCATTGGTTTTGCGCCTCTGGTATATGCAGTGGATGAGGCTGGAGATGTTCGTGAAGGAAATCAGAAACTTCCATTGTTCTGGGTTTACTACCCGGAAGCTCGTAAGTTGCTGGCCAATACCGAGGCGTTTAACCGTACCAATGATGCTGAACGCCGATCATTCGACGATATCTTTCAGAAACGTTTATTCGGCAGTTATATATACAAGGAGTCTAATGTATATGATCGCAGGATTGAGGACTATCGCCAGGGAATTTCCCAGTTACTTGAATCAGAAAAAATTAAATTGGAAATATCGAATTTCGAACATGATTTGTGGGAATTCTAATATGCATCTTATTAATGTTAAAACTCCGGTCAACATCCGGAGTTTTTTTTTGCCACGAATGCACGAATAAAATTTTATTTTGTTAACATGATGAACATCCCTCAGGTAGGAGGCATCATGACTCAAATGCGGGATATCACAGAACGCAAAGCCGTTGAACTTTTATTGGAAGAAAGCAAAGAACAATTCCGATTGTTCATGAGCCGCATTCCGGCAAGCGTGTGGATAGGAGATAGTGAAGATCGGTATATATTTGTCAATGAAACTTTCGAAGTAATATCCGGATTTAAAGCTTCTCAACTCATTGGTAAAACTTATAGGGAAGTTTATCCTGCCGACTTTGGATCAATCGCTGATACGGATCGCCTGTGCAAGGATTTTGGAAAGGAAATTGAATACCTTGAGAAATAGTATCAAACTAGCCTGATCTTTTTTTTGAAAAGAATAGGAGGATTCTGCTCGCCAAGTCCAATATCGCTCATGCAAAGGAATTGGTTATTTAATTTATACCAAACTTGTTTCATTTTTCGAAAAATTTGGGCGGTATACCGAACTTCTTTCATTTTCCGAAAAACTTTGGCGGTATAACAAAATCTCATGCAGGTTTCATAATTTTATATTTCGGAAACCTACTTGGACTTGTTAAAAACGGTTTAAGGAGAAAATCTTTTTGTAACAGTGTTGAAGGGTTTTAGTGTTGCCTAACGCAAAGATATTTGTGTGAATTATGCAACTTATATAAAAAGTAATACAACTTTTTGTAATTCAAAGAATTGTAAATTTAGGTGTTTTAGAGCCCATTTTGTTGGAATGTGGTCTTAATATCATGCAGTCTATCCTCCAGAAGAAATGGCAAAAATGAAAAAATCGAATTTGGATGAGTTAAGTATTGTTCGTAAAGAACTTGCCTTACAAAAAGCGGAGAAGGATAAACTTGCTGTCGAGTTGGCCATTGCTCACAAAGAACTTGCTTTTCAAAAGGAAGAGAAAGGAAAGAGGATAGTCGAATTAGATATTGCAAATAAAGAATTGATTTTTCAAGGTGTAGAAAAAGGAAAACGGGCAGCCGAATTAGGAATAGCTAATATAGAACTTGCCTTTCAAGACGGTGAGAAAGAAAAACGTGCGGCAGAATTAGGTATTGCTAACATTGAACTGGCATTACAAGATAAGGAGAAAGGAAAACGTGAAGCAGAATTAGGTATAGCTAACAAAGAGCTTGCTTTTCAGGATGAGGAGAAAGGAAAACGATCAGAAGAGTTAGTTATTGCGAATAAAGAACTTGTCTTTCAAAATGAGGAGAAGGAAAAACGAGCTGCTGAATTAATTATAGCAAATAAGGAACTCTTATTTCAGAACAAAGAGAAAGAAAAACGAGCTGCAGAATTAATCATAGCTAATAAAGAACTTGTCTTTCAAAACCAGGAGAAGGAGAAGCGAGCTGCTGAGTTAATAATTGCTAACAAGGAACTTGCTTTTCAAAGTGTACTGAAAGAAAACAGGGCAACCGAGAAAGAAAAACTGGTAGAAGAATTAATCGTGGCAAATAAAGAACTTGCCTTTCAAAACGAGGAGAAAGTAAATCGTGCAGCAGAGTTATTCATTGCCAACAAAGAACTTGCCTTTCAAAATGGAGAGAAGGAAAAGAGGGCCGCGGAGTTAGTCATTGCCGGTATAGAACTTGATTTTCAAAATAAAGAAAAAGAAAAGAAGGAACTTGCAAATAAAGAATTAGAAGCATTAAACTACACAATAAAATTAGCATCACAATATTCACTGAGTTTGATTGAAGCTAGTCGAGACCCATTGTTTGCTATCAGCCGTGAGGGTAAGATTACAGATTTAAACAATGCATCTGCAAAAATCACAGACGTGCCTCGCGATAAATTACTTGGCACAAACTTTATTGATTATTTTACTGAACCGGAAAAAGCGCGTGAAGGTTATCAGGAGGTGTTTGACAAGGGCTTTGTTGCTGATTTTCCGTTAACACTGATGGATGGCAAACTCACCCCCGCATTATTTAATGGATCAGTTTATAGAGATGACAGAGGAAATGTACTTGGTGCAGTCGTGGTGGCAAGAATTATCACCGAACAAAAAAGATTTGAAAAGGAATTGACTGAAGCAAGGGTGTTTGCCGAACTCGCGGCAGCTATTGCTGAGGATGCAAAGGCAAAAGCCGAAAGTGCCACGCAAATTGCTGTAGACGCGGTAAAGGCAAAACAACAGTTTTTATCAAACATGAGCCACGAAATACGAACGCCCATGAATGCCATAATTGGATTTACAAAGGTGGTGTTGAAAACTGATTTGTCCGCCAAACAAAAGGAATATTTAATGGCAATAAAAATGAGTGGCGACGCATTAATTGTGCTCATTAATGACATCCTCGATTTGGCAAAAGTGGATGCGGGAAAAATGACGTTCGAACAATCACCTTTCAAATTGGCATCATCCATCTCCGCCATGCTTCATCTATTTGAAGCAAAAATTCAGGAAAAGAATTTAGAACTGGTAAAGGAATATGACAGCAGTATTCCTAATGTATTGTTAGGTGATGCTGTTCGTTTGCATCAGATTATTTTGAACCTGGTAAGCAATGCTGTGAAGTTTACTCAAACCGGGAAAATTGGAATAAGAGTCCAATTGCTTAATGAAGACAAAGAAAAAGCTACTATTGGCTTTTCGGTTTCGGATACAGGGATCGGTATATCAGAGAATAAAATGGAAAAAATATTTGAAAATTTTCAACAAGCATCCAGCAGTACCTCAAGGTTGTTTGGAGGTACGGGTCTTGGACTTGCCATCGTTAAGCAATTAGTTGAGTCGCAAGGTGGAACTATTCGTGTTGAAAGTAAAGTAAATGAAGGCTCGGTTTTTAGTTTCAATTTGAATTTTTTCAAAACAAAAGCAAATGCTGATCCGGAATCAGAGATTGTGGAATTGGATACAGAAATACAAAATTTAAGAGTTTTAGTGGTGGAAGACATTGCGCTTAATCAACTGTTAATGAAAACCTTGTTGGATGATTTTGGTTTCGAATGCGATATAGCTGGCAATGGAAAAATCGCCATCGAGAAACTCATGGCTAAAACGTATGATATTATTTTAATGGATTTGCAGATGCCCGAAATGAATGGGTTTGAAGCGACTGATTATATTCGCAATACGATGAATTCAAAGATTCCCATCATCGCCTTAACTGCTGATGTTACTACCGTAGATTTAGCAAAATGCAAAGCAGTTGGAATGAATGATTACATCGCAAAACCCATTGATGAAAAATTATTGTATACTAAAATGGTGGAGTGGGTAAAAAAGCCATTGGCACCTAAAACTAATGGACAGGATGAAAACCATACTGTCGAAAGTAAAACAGAAAGCTGCATTGATTTAAGTTTTTTATTGCGCCGTAATAAATCTAATCCAATCTTAATGATGGAAATGATTTCGCTTTATCTGGAACAGACACCATCATTAATTAATGCAATGAAACAAAGTTTGCACGTAAAGGATTGGGAAGGTTTGTATACAGCCGTTCATAAAATTATTCCTTCATTTGCTGTAATGGGCATGAACGTAGAATTTGAAAATACAGCTAAACGTGTGCAGCAGTATGCTAGTACACAATTACACACAGACGGAATTCCTGATTTGGTTTTGCAACTCGAAACGGTTTGTATGCAGGCATGTGTAGAACTGGAAGTGGAATTCAAAAGAATTAAAAGGAGTAATTTGTGAGTAGTGAAAGACAGCACTTTACATTGCAGTTCTTAATGGTCGTTTTTTATAGTCCTTGGAAGGAAAGCATACCTTTTATGCAGCGTAATGAGATGGAAATTGAATTGTCAGTACCGTTCTGATAACCTGTTCCGGGTGATGTTTTAGTAAATAATTATTTTCTTTCGGTAGTAGGTACTCCCATCAACCAATTTCATAAAATAAATGCCAGAGGAAATATCCTTTGCATCAATGGAAAGTGTCGATGTGCTGGAAATATTTTCCTGATGCACCAATGCCCCGTTCGAATTGAAGATTTCTACTGTGCCCTCAGTGATGAAGTCGGCTGACTTAATAACAAATGCACCCGTCGACGGATTTGGATAGATGGAAATATTTGCCGGATCGCCAATTTCATTTACAGAGATGACATTGGCGCACAATACGTTTACCTGTACCGGTATCGAGCTATTAGTAAAGGATGCATTTCCAAGTTGTCCATAGGTATTTGAACCCCAGGACCAGCCTGTGCTGTCGTTCTTCATAGCGAAGGAATGGGAATAGCCTGCTGCAATTGCCGTAATACCGGAAAGTCCGGCAACAAGCACCGGTATATGGCTGTCCAAGTTACTACCATTGCCTAGCTGTCCATTGTTGTTATATCCCCAAGTCCAAACGGTTCCGTCGTGCTTCAATGCCATGGCGTGATAAACTCCGGCTGCAATGGCTATTACACCGGTAAGTCCGCTGACCTGAACCGGAATTAAGCTGGGAGAAGAGGAAGCATTTCCAAGTTCGCCTTCCGTATTGATACCCCATGCCCAAACGGTGCTGTCTTTTTTCAGTGCAAGTGAAAAACCGTTGCCTCCTGCGATGGCAATGACCTCTCTGATTCCGGTGATCGGAACAGGAACATTGATGGCCGAATTACTTCCATTTCCAGGAGGACCTCCCCATGCCCAAACGGTACTGTCGTGTTTTATGGCTAGCGAATGATAATATCCGCAGGCAATATGCGTAACTCCGGTGAGTCCGCCAGCTACAGGCACAGGAACATTGCTGGAGCCTCCTGAAAGACCGTTTCCGAGTTCTCCATAATCGTTATAACCCCAGGCGAAGACGGTGCTGTCGCTCCTAAGAGCCAGAGAATGATACATACTGCTGATTGCTCTAATGTGTGTAATTCCGAGTACCTGTAAAGGAATAGCACTGTTCAAATTCGTACCATTGCCCAATTCGCCGTTTGTATTGTATCCCCATGCCCAAACTGTGCTGTCAGCTTTCAGTGCAATGGTATGATTCACGCCACCGCCAACATTAGTGACGTGTGTGAACAGATTCACCACCACCGGTATATTACTAAAGCTGTTTGGATTTCCAAGCTGGCCAAAGGAATTCGCTCCCCATGCATTTACCGAACTGTCTCTGCAAATAAAAATCGTATGCTGATCTCCGCAGGCAATTTTTTGCGCATTAGAAAATGTGGGAAAAATGTAAAATGCTATTTGCACCAGGGCAATCAGGTTTGTAACGAGTAAATGTTTTCTCATGAAGTGTTTGGGATAAGAATGAGTAGGTGTTTTCTCAGCGCGAATGCAAATTTAATACTGTGAAAAGCAGAGCAAGATATAAGATTAAATGATAGTTTGGCTAAAAAACCACAAGTGTACATAACCACACTAAGTGAAATAATTAACAGCCTATTCAGCGCATTCCCGAAATCAGATAAATCACAGTTCATACAATTTATCCGGCCTTTCGAAATAATACATCATTAAAGTTAAGCTACCCGACTCCTCAGCTGAATGGCCTCGCGCACGAGCTTCAGCACAACATTCCCGACGCAAGGAGTATTTCTCTGCACATGGTCATGTAATATGGTAGTGCCAAGTCCACATGCGCGCAGGTTTGCGTTAAAGACTTGGACGAGCACCGGGGGGGGGGGCTCTGATACTGACCTTGAGAAGCAGCATAAAACTTGCCTGACTTTTTTAGCAATCAATTTAGATCCAACTGGAATCGCCTATTTTGACATTTTCATTTAAGAAGAGAAATTTTAGATACCATGTAAAGAAGCGAGTGGCAGTCTGAGACTCAGTATGAGTTTGAGTAACAGAGCGAGTGAACAGTTCTCTTTCTGAGAAGTCCCCAGCAAAAAGTAAAAATGCCGAGGAAGTATGGCAATTCTATAATCTTCAAATTGAAAATTCCTTAAACAATAATGACATGATAATTTTAAATCAATTCAAATCCTTGTATGGCTTGCCAGAATCTGCAACAGAACAGGATGTTTTAGCCGCCTTTCAGAATCAGACGAACAAAGCCCGGGAAATGAAAGAAGAAAATGAAAAACTAAAGCTTCAAAACACCGAGTTTGAAAATCAACTCAAAGAATCTAAGAAGCAAAAGATTCAGGATCTGGTGGATCAAGCTGTTAAGTCAAATCGTATCACCGAAGATCAACGTCCAACCTATGCAATCCTTGCAGAGGCCAACTTTGAAGCCACAAAAGTTGCTTTGAATGCAATCACTCCATACAAGAGCATTGCCTCACAAATACAGGCAAGCTCGGAGGATGCTCCTGAATACAAAACATTCCGTGAATATCAGGAAAACGCACCGGCACTGCTCGCAGATATGAAAGAGAAGGATCCTACCAAATACCAATCCCTTTACAAAAAGGAGTTTGGAAGACTTCCAAAATCAGTTTCACTTTAAAATTAAACCACAATGGCTATTCAAAAAGAAATCTGGACTAAATATATTCAGGAAAACCTTTTCAAGGATAATGAATTTCTAAACTACGCTTTCAACGCAGACCAGTACGTGCTGGAAGGGAAGGTAGTTCACATTCCAAATGCAGGATCAACGGCAAATGTCGTAAAGAACCGGACAACACTCCCGGCAACTGTCACCCAAAGGGCTGATGTTGATATCACCTATTCGATTGACGAATTTACCACCGACCCAATTCTCATTCCTAATGCCGATACAGTAGAATTGTCCTACGACAAACTCTCCAACGTGCTGAGTGAATATGAAAGCGCCCTGCGCCAGCTTGTCGCGGAATGGATGCTTTACAATTGGCGAGCCGAGAATGCAACATCAATTGTCCGTACCTCCGGTGCCAATGTAACATCCCACATGCCAGGCGCCACCGGCACCAGAAAGAAATTCGGCATCGCAGACGTGAAAGCCGCTAGACTCGTTCTAAATAAGCAAAACGTTTCCAAAGAGGACCGTTACCTGCTTATTGACTCAGACATGTACGACCAATTGATGGACGAGCTCAACATCACCACCTACCGGGAATCTTCCAAAGACCTCAATCTCCCAAAAGGCGTAATCGGTAAAATCTACGGTTTCTACCTGATGGAACGGACAACAGTCTGCACAGCCAACAATGCCGCCACACCGGTCATTCAATTACCCGGTGCAACCACCGCAACTTCCGACAACGGAGTAGCATTTGCCTGGCAGAAGAATGCCGTAGAACGGGCTTTAGGAACAGTGGATTTCTTTGAAAATCTCGGGGATCCCACCTATTACGGGGATATTTATTCTGCTTTGGTGCGGATGGGCGGTAGGAAGAGACGAAATGATCAGAAGGGGGTTGTGGCGATTGTACAACAGCCTTAGTGTACAAGGAACAATGAAAAAATCCTGCACCACCCCGTGCGGGATTTATTTTTTTATAATGCGCGATTAGAAACATGGTTTTCTTCCCAGAATCATGCATACTAAATTATCCTTGACACACCATAAAGATATGTCACCTTGCTGTTAATGTACTTTTAGCCAACGAAATGTAAAAATATTGTTTATTGCTGAAAATATTCACCATCTTTAGGATGTTATAATTCAATTTATACTTAGTTTTCAAGGTTTTATTTTTATTGTAAAAACTAAGTGATTCCATTGAAGTGTGATTCAAAATAATTATAGTCAAGTTATGCTCAGATATATAGGTATTCACAAAAAGGGCAATCAAAATGACGCGTTCGGATTTATTACAAGTTTTTTTCATTCCAACTTATTTATTCACGACAAGGAATTTGCGGAACATTTCAATTACCCGGATGGTAAAAAGGTAGTTGTAACGTACAAGGTACGCCCATCTAAATTTAAAATTGGATCAAATGAGGCGTACGAAGGGAAAGTAATCTCATCTGAAAATGATTCGGATTTTCTTAATCGAGAATTATGGTTGATTCTTATTCGAGGAAATTTTAATGAGCTTAATCACAATAATTATTTATTGTGTGAGCAAATAATCACACAACTTAAAAGATTGGACATTGCTCAAAATCATATAGAGTTTTTTAAAGATCACTTTACTGATGAAGTTGTTCAGTCATTGATTCACCATAAAAGTGATTCTTTGTTTGACCGTTTAATGAAATTTGGTTTGCAAACTTTTTTTCCTGAGACGTTTGATGCTGTGAGCAGAAAAATCAATGAGAATCAAGAAAATGACCTTCTCAAACAAATGGGTTATGAAGGGGTTGATAAATACGAAGCATTAACTGAATCTTTTTTTAAAAACTTTCCACAGTTTTTAAAATTCTTTTATCAATTTCCAAAAATAGTAAATAAGGAGTTTATTTATAAAATAATTCTTGAAAGTGAATCATTGCCATTTGAAGACTCCTTTGAATCAATCAAGCATTTTGTGAACATTATTTCTGGTGATGCCTTAACTTTCTCTTATAAGTATAAACTAAAAATTAAGCAAAAGGGAACTTCGCTTTCTAATACTAACCAGCTCAGCAATAATTACTCAAATACATTAAATAAGGAGTTATTTAAAATCGAAAGAGAGGAAATATTTAAAATATTTTCAAACTTAAGTACGCCGAAAATTCGCCTTTACTTATGGTTAAATGGTCTTTCTGATGAGTTCGATTTCCATGATTACAAAGAATTTGTATGGCAGTTGGAAAGAGAAGACCAGGCATTATTTTTTAAAAGATTGTTTTTGTGGAAGTCATTGGGCAAAACAAATTTTACCCTTAAGGAATTAAGCGAAATTAAAGTCTTTAACATTGAAATGTGCAGAGATGCCAGAAAATCTGAGCCCGAAAAAAACTTTATTAATTTAGATTTTAATGTTTCTCTTGCAGTTTATATACTTAATGTCATAGCTGAAAAATCTGATTTTAATAGCAACAAAATATTTGAATATTTAATTGAGTATGTTGATGACAATGCAGAGTTGCAATATCTTGATTTCTTTTATCCTGAATGTTGTGGAAGAACTCGGGGTCAAAAGAAACCGATAATTAATAAGGAAACAAAAGAGCCAAAAGTTAATTCTGAAACTGGACTTGTTGAAATGGAATATTCCTATTATCATAGTTCGAAGGACAAGCCATTATTCCACAAATTTTGTGACGGGCAAAAATCCAAAGACAATAAATTAGAATACCCTAAACCATATTCATGGTGTGCGGGGCTTCCGTGCTTTGACCCTTCTAATTCTAAAACGAGCGATAAAGATAACTGGCAAGATTGGTCAATCTTAGAATTTCTTCATGAACTTAATATCAAATATGACTTTAATGTTCTTTCTTCTATATTAGCATATATAAATAAGGCAAATACATTACTTGAAAGGCTGAAATGCATTTCTTGCAATAAATTAATGATACCGACAGGCGATAACCGATACGCATATTTTCTTCACAACACTTTTTCTTGCAGAAACAAAAGCTGTTCGGAGCGTAATAAAACAGTATATCTAAATCATTGCCACAATAAAGTATGTAGGAATTTTATTGATAGTCGTATTTCAAAGAGATGTACACATAAAGAAAATGAGGGTGGAGGTTGGTACATTTGCGATTATTGCTATTCATGTTGTAGCACAGAGGCATTAAATAAAATTAGAAAAACGAAAGAATCAAATAAATTAAATTACAATGGTCCTAAATCAGGACACGATGAGTTAAAAAAACTATTCTGTTATAATTGCGGAGGGGATATGATTTTGGATAAGGACTATTATATTGCCCAGCTAGAAATTATTACCAAATTGTGTAGTTCCGGAACTGATGCGTTTGTAGAAAAAGCTGATGAAAATAATGGAAATTGGAAATTCAGATTAAACTTTTCTAATGTTTATGAAACTTCTCACAATGAGGGCTTTCAAAAATTGTCGAAATATGGTTTTAGGGTTACTCCAGCAAACAGAGCGCACTTGTTTTTTGTAGATAGACTGATTGCCATCGCTATCAAATGCCAAAATTTAGAATGTTCGCATCATGAATCGTTTTCGCCAATTAATTCTAAATGGAAAGCGTTTAACGATAGTCATTTGTATTTGTCGGATAAAGTAAAAAAGTTTTATGAATCAGGTGAAATTGATTACTTAGAGTAGGAACGATTAAAAGTATTTAGCTAATAGGTGCACAAGCTTAGACCAATAAATACACTGCGGTTGCTTCTTTTTAAATGCTCTATGTTTTAGATCTAGGTAATCCTACTTATGAATCAAATTAAATTGTTTCCGCTCCAAAAACGCATTGTTATTCCGCACATCCGTAAAATCAGTGATCAGCAATTCCGGTGAGTCAATAGCTCCATTGCTCTGAATATTGCATTGGTACTGGATTACATTTACCCACAAGAGGTCAGCTGGATTTGTCTTTCGCTGATACTGATTAAAGCGCGTCAAGACACTGAAGGAGGTGCCGCTCGTTCCATTTAATTCATCATGTATCAGCTGCAATGTGTTCAAGCAGTCTCTTATTTCCGTTCGTGGTACATCGCCGGTCATCATTTCACTTTCACTTGTAAAACGATGGGCATACTTCACGGAGAGATTCACCAGTCCAATTTGAACAGTCTCAGTCATATTTTTCCAAATCACATCTTCAAACTTCAAGAGAACTGCAGGGTAGGTTATAGGTAACTTGTATCCGTCACTATCCAATTGCCCCATGTCAAGGTCAACCCAATATTTTTCAGGATCAATATTTTGGATTCTATTAAAGACTGTCTCGTAAATTTCAAATATAGGATTATCCATTTTTATTTATTTTTTAGGTGTTGGAATATTGTACGTTTCGTAAAAATAATTGTCGTCAATCTTATTTTTTTCTGCCAGCTTCAAATCCATCCGAAGTTTGGTTTCCTTATCAATATTTTCCCTCTCTTGGAAAATGAATTTCCCGTTTCCTACATTGAATCCATGAATTTGAAGAAGTGGTATCAGCTTTTCATTTAGTATATTCTTTACAAATAATTTATCAGAGTAATGAATCTCCATTTCCACTTCCAGGTGGATTTTAGCCTGGGCATAAGCCCCGGTAGCCTCAGTAGTCATAGTCTGGCCGAGAACCAGTTTCGATAGTTCTTTATTACAACTGTCCACCAACATATCGTATAAGATGGCGCTCCCTGTAGTATTATTCTGGATGAAGTTTAACTCTGCTTCCTTAGGGATTACGATGTAAGCCGCACTTCCGGCCGCTTTCAACGCACCTTCCAAATCGCTTCTCGTTTTATCATCATAGCCATCATACTTAGCCACCCGAAAGGGCATACCAAATAATTCACAATATTGAGCCCAGTCCCCAAAGCCGCCGCGTTTATAAATCACATATTGAGCTGCCTTCATCAGCAATCCAAGAGAATCACCTTCGCCCACCTCCAACAGGAAATTTGAATACGGAAATTCCCGGTAGGTAAACCTACTTGTATCCGATTGATTCCTGATGATAATACCCTTCTGAGGCACTACATGTTTCCGGGGTATCAACGTTGGAGCCAATAACCCATCTTCAAATGAAAGCTCAATCAAGCTATGTCCCCACATTTTACTTTCGATGATGTAACCGACCAAACTCATAAAATTCTCAGTGGAAACCATTGCTGTAATTTCCTCATTCACCTTTCCATCTTCAACAAGACAAAGCGGAGTGTTGCTTATAGCCAGTTTTCTTTTCTCGACAACAGCCGTCAAATGCCCGTCCAATAAAATTTCATTGTACAGGTCATACAGTAAGGTCCTCTTAGGGAAAAGAACGCTTTCAGCATTCCGGATGGCATTCCTCCAACTTTCAATATCCTGTGAAGCCCTGCGGGTTTGCGTCACCTCAATCTTCTGGATGATGTGCTGCTGTTTACCCTTTGTCCGTTTAGCCTTCGTCATTGCTGATGATTGTTGCGTTTCTCATTCCCGCCAATCTTTACCATGGATATTGTATTAACCGGCAATCCATCCGGATTGATTTTTTGTTCGGCCACTTGCTCAAGCCACTTCAGTGCCTTATTATACCGGTTAACCCTTACCTCCGGCATAGCCATCAAAGTACTTATTGAATAGAAGTGATACAGTGCTATATCCTTGCAATACATCACTATGGTTTTGTTTCTATCGGTTCCTGTTGCTGAAAAAATGGCACCGGTTTCAAAGCGGGAGACTAAATACGATTTCATCTCTTCCACTGCTTCGTCAGAAATTTCCTCCACGATAGTATCATCCCCTCCGGTTAGGGAATCTAAAACAGTCAGCCTAATTGAAAATCTGTAATCTGTTTTCTCAAGAAATG
>CAYHFJ010000053.1:0-18205 GCA_964355885.1 uncultured Flavobacteriales bacterium | reverse complement strand
ACAAATCCGGATCTGTTAAACCTTCACTTTCTGGTTTATTATAATCTCATATAACATTTATTATCCGAAACAAATCTACCATTTATTTCGCAATATCCTCACAGGTATGGTAGGTTGCCGTAGGTTTGGAATAGGGTGACTTTCGCGTAATTATATGAGCTTGTCCAGTGGGGATTGTATCTTACTGATATTTTTCTTGCTCACATGGGTATAAATCATCGTCGTACGTAGACTGGAATGCCCGAGTAATTCCTTTATACTGAAGATATCGGTTCCTCCTTCATACAGATGAGTCGCAAAACTGTGCCTCAATGCATGTATGGATCCTGTTTTTTGAATCCCGGCCTTTTTCTTGGCCTGTCCAAGTACCAATTGTACACTTCGACTACTGTAGCCTTCTCCATACTGCCCTTCAAATAGCCATTCCTTAGGTTTGTACTCTAAAAAATATGCCCGAAGCATGATCAATAATTTTTCGCTAAGCATTACAATCCTATCCTTTTTCCCTTTGGATTGTCTTACATTAATAACCATTCTGGCTGAATCAATGTCTTTTATCTTCATATTCACGATTTCACTCACCCTCAAACCACAAGCATAAGCCAAACATAAAATTGTTTTGTGCTTAAGATTAGTCAGTGCTTTTATAATTGCCAAAACTTCGGATTCAGCGAAAACAGCCGGTAGCTGACTTGGTTTCTTCGCGCGTGGAAGATCATATACTTGCCTGGGTTGATTCAACAGTTTTTCATAAAAAAATTTAATCGCATTGATGAGCTGGTTCTGCGAAGTCGCACTCCATTTGCTGCTATTCCTGTACTTTACAAGAAAATCCAATATCTCACCTTTGCTTATTTCCGATGCTTTGCGGCCCGGGAAATTTTGCAGGAAAATTAAAAACCAATTTCTGTAGTTTCTAATGGTGTTCTCACTGTAATTTTTTAAACGTAACATGTGTGTGTATGCGTCCAATGCTAATTCATGGAAAGTACACATTGGTGCCGGTTTTTGAGGCAATGTCACATCGTAAGACTGGTACATTGATGTTTTCGGTTTTGATTCATGGGTCATAATACGATCATTTTTTATTAGATAATTTAGACAACCAAATCGAAATCTCAAACCGCATATAAGCAGTTATTACACATATAAGATTGAAGGCGCTTGCTGAATAAGTGGATTATTTATGCAACCTGTCCGCCCACCGACTGAAAAAAATCACGGCCATTTAATCCTACCTGCCAAACAGGTAGATGCTTCCAAGGAAATTGACCGGGCTAACACGCTACTTTAATCTGATCACAAAAACCATTTAATCGCCTTTATCTTTACAATCCGGATCCGACTATTCAGTAGCTATCTTCCAATTATCACCTATTTATTCCCCGAATTTCCCTAATTTGCAGCCCTATGAAATTAGAGAATGACTTACTACTACGTGCGGCAAGAGGCGAGAAAACAGAACGCACACCAGTTTGGCTCATGCGACAGGCAGGACGAATACTTCCTGAATATAGAGAGGTTCGCAAAAAGATCGGTGGATTTAAAGAATTAGTCGAAACTCCGTCGGCGGCGGCAGAGGTGACTGTTCAACCTGTGGACATTCTTGGAGTAGATGCGGCGATTATTTTTTCAGATATTCTTGTGATTCCGGAAGCAATGGGTCTGACTTATCAGATGGTTGAGGCTACAGGCCCCTGGTTTGAGAAGACTATCAAGTCTGAAACAGATATTAAGAAATTAAAAATTGCTGAAGCATCGGATCTTAAGTACGTGATGGATGCAATTCAACTTACAAAAAAATCACTGTATGGACGGGTGCCATTGATTGGTTTTGCAGGGGCTCCATGGACAATTTTTTCATACATGATACAGGGTAAAGGGAGCAAAACCTTCAGCGAAGCCAAGAAATATCTTTATACAGAACCAGTTCTTGCACACAAGCTTCTACATAAGATAACATTGAGTACCATTAATTACCTCAAAGGACAAATAGCTTCCGGAGTGGATATTGTTCAAATCTTTGATTCCTGGGCCGGAGTATTATCACCCGAACAATACAAGGAATTTGCGCTTTATTATATCTCGATGATTTGTGACGAGATTAAAGAAGTTCCGGTGATTGTGTTCGCGAAGGGAGCACATTTTGCAAGGAAGGAAATGGGTAAATTGAAGTGTGATGTGATTGGTCTGGATTGGAATATGGATGCTAAAGAATCAAGGGAAATGATCGGGGCAAATAAAACGCTTCAAGGGAATATTGATCCCTGCTTATTGTATGCAAATGAAGAAACGATACAATTAGAAACAGAGGAAATGCTTCGGGCCTTCGGTCCACAACGGCATATTGCCAACCTTGGACATGGCTTATATCCTGATACTGACCCTCAAAGGGTAAAGTTCTTTGTGAATACTATTAAAAACTATCGCCATACTTTATAAGTACGTGGTGTCAGGTCTGAAAATATTTGTTTCTTTTGTTTGCCCTTAATTCCTTTCCCCTACAGAATCTTTATGATAGAAAAAGGCAATAAAAAAATTATACATGCCTGGTCAATGTACGACTGGGCAAATTCAGCTTATTCACTTGTAATTACTTCTGCTCTCTTTCCGATTTATTTTCATTCTATCACAACTACGGATGATAATAACATGGTAAAATTCCTTGGTCGCACTTATAACAGCGATTCACTTCAAACATATGCCATCTCCGTCGCATTCCTCCTGATTGCCGGCATCAACCCTCTTCTCTCCTCGATTGCAGATTACAGTGGCCGAAAAAAAAGATTTATGTATTTTTTCAGCACCCTTGGAGCGGTTTCCTGTACTTCATTGTTTTTTTTCGATTCACTTGACACGCTTTGGATCGGAGTCTTTGGTTCCATACTTGCGGCAATAGGATATGCAGGAAGTATAGTTTTTTACAATGCATTCCTTCCGGAGATTGCCGAAATAAAAGATCAGGATAAGGTGAGTGCGAAAGGTTTCGCGATGGGATATATAGGTAGTTCTTTACTGCTTATTTTTTCGCTTAGCATGATTATGTTTCCACAATGGTATGGCGGAATTGATTCCGGTACAGCAACGAGACTGGCATTTCTGTTGGTCGGATTCTGGTGGTTTGGTTTTGCGCAGTACACATTCCATCACCTACCGGATAATATCTATGACCAAAAACCGAAAAGCAGATATATTTTCCATGGATATCTCGAATTGAAGAAAGTCTGGTTTGATCTGAGACATACAAGCCGACTCAAGGCATTTCTGGTTTCATTTTTCTTTTATAATATGGGAGTTCAAACCGTGATGTACGTCGCGACACTTTTTGGTGATGGTGAATTACATCTCCCATCTTCAATCCTGATTGCTATTATTCTCATCATACAGTTTGTGGCTATCGGTGGCGCCTTCCTGTTTAGTAATTTATCAAAACGTTATGGCAATATTTTCGCCTTATCAGTTTCTCTCATTATCTGGGTTCTAATATGTATCGGTGCCTATCTCTGCGACAAACGATTTGGGGTGGACGAACAAACCATGTTCATTATTCTTGCATCAGTCGTTGGTTTGGTGATGGGCGGCGTACAATCCCTCTCCCGGTCTACTTATTCGAAACTTCTCCCGGAAACGAAGGATCATGCCTCCTACTTCAGTTTTTATGATGTATGCGACAAACTGGGAACTGTTTTGGGTACATTCGCATTCGGTTATATCAATGAAATTACCGGAAGTATGCGGAACAGCATTATAGTTTTAGCCGGCTTTTTCATTATCGGCTTGATTTTGTTACTTCGCATGCGGAAAGAAAAAACTATTTCACTGGAAGGAATTTCACGATAACGAATTGAGAATCAACAGATGTGAAAATTTAATTAATCGGATGCATACATGATAGTTGACATATTTATTCCTTGTTTTATTGACCAGATTTATCCTGACACAGCCATGAACATGGTGAAAGTTTTGGAGAAAGTCGGGTGTGCAGTAAATTATAATACCGAACAAACCTGTTGTGGACAACCGGCATTTAACGCCGGATACTGGGATCAGTGCAAAGCCGTTGGAGAAAAATTCATTCGTGATTTTCCAAACGACCGGTACATTGTAACACCTTCCGCATCCTGTGTGGGAATGGTGAGAAATTACTATCCCGAATTATTCCATAACACCGCGATGCACAATCAATTCAAAAATGTGCAAAAGAACATCATTGAATTTTCAGAATTTTTAGTGAAGATTTTAAATGTGACAGATGTCGGCGCAAAATTAAATGGCAAAGCTACCTACCATGATTCCTGCAGTGGTTTAAGAGAAGTTGGGATCAAGAAAGAACCCCGGCTTTTACTTCAAAATGTTAAAGGACTTGAAATTATTGAGATGAAGGATTCGGAGACATGCTGTGGATTTGGAGGAACATTTTCCGTGAAGTACGAAGGAATTGCTGTAGGAATGGCCGAGCAAAAAATTCTGAATGCGGAAGAGAGTAAAGCTGATTATCTTATTTCCACTGACTCCTCCTGCCTGATGCATCTGGAAGGTTATATGCAAAAAACCGGTAAGAAACTGAAGACTATGCATCTTGCAGATGTACTTGCAAGTGGCTGGTAAAAACACTCTTCGCAGTTTTTTTCTACACTAGATTATTTTGTAGTTTTTGTATTCTCCTATACGCCAACCGATGACTTTTTCAATATTCATTTTAATTCTTGATTTCAAACTTAGTTTTTTTTGAGAGGGGTCAAAATCAAATTGCCAGTTTTTTTGAGCAATCCTCTTTAGCATGACTTCCGGATGAGTTCCAACAAAACGAGCAAGAGAGTCAATCTTTGAATAATCAAATTCATCAGTCTCAGAAACATTTTTTTTCATCCATTCATCTGTATGCCATAGACGATGAAAATACTTTTGTTTCTCCTGTTGTTTTCCGGGTGGTTTCACCCAACCATAATGAAATATTTCTGCATTGCAGGGCTTAACTCTGAGTGGTCTGCCATGCTTTTGAAAGCCCTGAGCATCACGAAACGATTTGATGTCCGGATCATTTTTAATTATCCTCACTTCCTTTCGATACCATTTTACGGAGTCTCCTGTGAAATCATAAGAGCCATAGAAATGCTTGTAATCAAAAAGCAAGCCCTCCACTCTATCATCATTTTTCCAGTTTTTCATTGCTACTGTGATATCCGGAAGAAATTTTTCATGAACAATTTCATCTGCCTGAATGTAGAAACACCAGGTACTGTCCTTCGAAATCTTTAGCATTGCCTTATTGGTTTCATCCGCGAGCACCCTGCCTCCTTCCCGCAATGAGTCATCCCAAACGCTGTCAAAAATTTTAACTTTAGCGGAACCAATACTTTCAATAAGTTCTCTGGTTCCATCTTCAGAATTTCCCACAAGAACAATAAATTCATCACAAACCGGAAGTATCGATTGAATGGACTCAACAATTGGATAGTCAAAACGAACGGCATTCCTAATAATGGTGAAACCAGTAACTTTCATTGAATCAGATCCCGGTATAATTAAAAGGTGTGATATTCTTTAATGCAGACCTGATTTCTTCACTCACATCAAGTCCATCTATAAAATTTTTCAAAGAATCTTGTGTAACGCGCTCGCCGGTTCTGGTAAGCTTTTTTAAGGCTTCGTATGGATCGGGATAATTTTCTCTTCGCAGAATAGTTTGAATTGCTTCAGCGACAACTGCCCAGTTATTCTCAAGATCCTGATGCAAGGCCGCTTGATTTACACTGATCTTAGACAAACCTTTCAACAAAGATTTTATAGCAATGAGAGTATGTGCAAAAGGCACACCTGTATTCCTTAAAACAGTTGAATCCGTAAGATCCCTTTGGAGGCGGGAAATTGGAAGTTTGGCTGAAAGATGTTCAAAGAGTGCATTTGCTATTCCAAGATTCCCCTCTGAGTTTTCAAAATCAATTGGGTTTACCTTATGCGGCATGGCAGAAGAACCAATTTCACCTTCTTTTACTTCCTGTTTAAAATAATCCAATGAAATGTATGTCCACATATCCCTGTTAAGGTCGATCAGAATCGTATTGATACGCTTCAGGTTATCAAAGAGTGCGGCCAAATCATCGTAATGTTCTATCTGAGTTGTGTACTGCTGTCGTGTCAAACCTAAGATCTGGTTGACAAAATAATTAGCAAAAACTTTCCAGTCAAGCTCCGGGTAAGCTACATGATGAGCATTAAAATTACCGGTTGCGCCACCAAACTTTGCTGAATTCGGAATTTTATTTAGAAGAATGATCTGTTTCTCAAGTCGTTCGATAAAAACTTTTATTTCTTTACCCAATCTGGTTGGAGAAGCAGCCTGTCCATGAGTTCGTGCCAGCATAGGAATATCAGCCCACTGATGACTCAATGTCTCAAGTACACCAACCAATTGAGTAATGATCGGCAGATAACAATCCTGAATGGCTTCCTTAATAGCTAATGGAAATGCTGTATTATTTATATCCTGGGATGTAAGGCCAAAGTGAATAAACTCCTTATACTGATCCCAGCCAAGATCTTTCATTTTGTCTTTTAAAAAATACTCCAGTGCTTTGACATCATGATTGGTGATTTTTTCCTTTTCTTTTATCAACAAAGAGTCTTTACCGGAAAAATTAAGATAAAGGTTGCGAAACCGATCTGTAGATTTTTTGTCAATATTTTTTAATTGTGGCAAGGGTATTTCACAAAGAGCTAGAAAATACTCTATCTCAATTCTCAAGCGGTATTTCATCAAAGCCTCCTCGGAAAAAAAGGCGATTAGTTCTTTTGTTTGATTTTTATAACGACCATCAATCGGAGAAATAGCATTCAGCGCATGTGATTCCATAAGAGTATCCAAAATGAAGCGCGAAGGTACAAAAGCAGGTATTTTTTCAAGTAAAAACATTTATAAGCTTGATTTAAAGGTACTTACTGATCATTTTTCGAAATAAGCGAACAAGAAACACTACTTTAAATAATGGAGATTCAGTATAAAAAAATCTTTGGAAACTTTGTAAATGAAAATAGTTTCCTTAGTTTTGCACCACAAATGGAAAAAACTAAAGAGGAAACCCACTTGATTGGTGATAGAATTTTGGAAACTGCTCGTGAGTTGTTTTTCAGAAATGGCATCAAGGGCGTAACAATGGATGACATAGCTACAGAGCAGGGAATTTCAAAAAAAACTATTTATCAATATTACCAGGATAAAAATGCTCTTGTTTCCGCATTGACAAAAAATCAAACAAAGTGTCAGCATGATGACATGTGTACAATCCGAGGTGCGGCAGTCAATGCCATTGATGAATTGATGGAATCGATGAGATACATGCGACAAATTTTTGCAAGAATTAATCCAAGCATGTTTTATGACATGAAGAAATACCATCCATCCGCCTGGAATATATTCAGAGATTTTAAAGAAAAGGAACTGGCAGGATTTATTGAAGAAAACCTGCGTAAAGGGATGAAGCAAGGTTTGTATCGAAATGATCTAAAAATTAAAATCCTTGCTAAACTCCGCTTGCATGAAATTGAATTGGCTCTGGATGCGATGGCTTTCCCACCTGACGAGTTTAATATTGTAGAAGTGCAGGTAACTATAATGGAACATTTCATTCAAGGTGTTGTTACCCTCAAAGGGCATAAATTATTGAATAAATACAACAACACTATCGAAGAAGAATAGCGAAACATTTAAAAAAATAATTCATAAAGTTTACTAAAAATCTATTTTCAATCCATTTCCATGAAAAAAATTATCCTCTTTCTCCTTGTTCTTACAATCGTTACCGGATTGAAAGCGCAAAACGGAGATAGTATTTACAGCTTTACCGTCAAACAGGCCATAGCCTATTCTCTGGAACATCAAAGAGATGTTCAGAATGCCAGGCTTGATGCGGAAATCTCAAAGGCTCAGGTAAAAGAAATAGTTGGCATCGGACTCCCACAATTGAATAGCAGTTTCGATGTTAAAGATTTTGAAGAATTACCAACTTCATTAATTCCGGGTGAATTTTTCGATCAGGAGGCAGGAACATTTATTCCGGTAAAGTTTGGAACAAGATGGAATGCAACCGGAACATTAACAGCCTCTCAATTAATTTTTGATCCAACCTATCTTGTAGGTGTCAAAGCCACAAAAACCTTACGCGAATTATCCACTAAAAATCTAAGCCGAACGGAATTAGAGACGGCAGTTGCAGTTTCCAAAGCATACTACAATGTAATTCTGCTTCTGGAAAGACAAAAAGCGGTTGAAGCCAACCTCATAAGAATTCAAAAGCTGCATGATGATACTAAGATTCTCTATTCAACCGGTTTTGTCGAAAAGCTTGATCTGGATCGCGTGACGGTAGCGTTCAACAATGTGAAGACTGAAATAGACAAGTTCAATCGACTTGTTAAGCTAAGTAATAGTGTATTAAAATTTCAAATGGGGATGGCTCAGTCTGCCGTACTTGAACCAATTGAAACTATCAATTCAATGGAGCTAAAAAGTATCTCAGTGCCCCTTGACAAATATGATATCACTCAGCGGATAGAATATTCGATTCTTGAAACTCAAAAAAAATTACAGGAATATAATATAAAAAGATACAGAGTTGGATACTACCCAAACCTGGTTGCATACGGAAGTTTAAGTGCCTCGGCACAAAGACAAAAGTTTGACATATTCGATTCTGACAAAGGATGGTATGCAACAGGTTTGATCGGAGCCACACTTTCACTTCCGCTTTTTGACGGCTTCCAGAAACACAATAAGATAAAACAAGAAAAGCTATCCTTACGCAAAATTGATAATGAAATTGATCGGTTCGAAGAAGCGGTTTCGGTTGAAATCACAAGCACCCGAGATGCACTTGTAAATTCAATTAGTACTTTGAATATCCAGGAACAAAACCTTGATTTAGCCTCCAGCATATACACAACTTCCAAACTTAAATATGATCAGGGAGTTGGCTCAAATCTGGAAGTTTTAGATGCAGAAACCTCATTAAAAGATTCTCAGGCTAATTATTTCAATGCTTTGTATGATGTCATGATTTCAAAAATCGACCTTGACAAGGCAATGGGTAAATTTGTATACTAAATCAATTCAATTTTAAACCTCTCCTTAAATAAATATTATCACATACCATGAAAAAAATAATTGTATTCCTTTTACTGAGCGGATTTTTTGCATCCTGTTCAGATAGTGTAAAATCAGGCGACAAGAAAGCTGAACTGGAAAAACTTAAACAGCAGCAAGCTGATCTGAAAGAGAAAATTCTAAAATTGGAAGGCGAGTTGGCTGAAGGTGATTCCCTTTTTGATACAAAATCAAAAAATGTAGGTATCACTGAGATGCAAACAACTCCTTTTAACCATTATATAGAGGTTCAGGCAAGGGTTGAAGGTGATGAAGATGTAATTATCAGTGCGGAAAGCATGGGTTCCGTCAATTCCGTATTTGTAAAAGCCGGTGACAAAGTTTCAAAAGGACAGATCCTTGCTCAAACGGATGATCGGATTATTCGTCAAGGTATTGCGGAAATGCAGGCGCAGCTTGATCTAACTACTCAAATTTTCAATAAACAAAAGAATTTGTGGGATCAGAAAATCGGGAGTGAAGTTCAGTTCCTGCAGGCTAAGGCCAATAAAGAATCTATGGACAAGCGAATGGCAGGCTTGCAGGAACAATGGGATCTGACAAAAATAAAATCTCCTATCAACGGAACAGTTGATCAGATCAATATAAAAGTCGGTGAAGCTGTCGTACCTGGTTTTCCGGCTTTTCGTGTTGTAAATCTTAATGCCCTGAAAGTAACCGCCGAAGTTGCTGAATCATTCATCAGCAAAGTAAATAAGGGAAATGATGTGCTAATTTATTTTCCTGATCAGGACAAAGTGATAAAGAGTAAGCTAAATTATTCCGGTCAGGCAATTAATTTACTCAACCGTACCTTTAATGTTGAAGTTCGCCTGAATCCGAAAGATGGAATTTTTAATCCCAATATGGTTGCGGTCTTAAAGATTGTTGACTATGATTCTCCAAAAGCATTTGTAGTACCTGTTGGCTCCATCCAGAAATCGAGTGATGGAGAATTTGTATACGTGGTTGCCAAGGAAAACGGAAAAAATATTGCCCGACGCAAAAAAGTCAGCTCCGGTATGACCTATAATGGTATTACTGAAATTACTTCAGGATTGAGTGAAGGTGATAAAGTGATTACGTTCGGATATCAGAATATCATCGATGGCGATATGATTCGGCTTTAATATTCTGTAATTTATCTCTAATACAACGAACAACTATTTTGATCAATAATATGAAAGACAATTTTAAAGAATTCAAACCATCTTCATGGTCCATTGACAATAAGGTGGCCATATTTATAATTACTCTCATCCTTACTATTGCGGGAATATCAACTTATAATAACCTTCCAAAGGAAAATTTTCCTGATATCTCACTCCCGAATATTTATGTAAGTGTAATTTACCCGGGAACCTCTCCAAAAGATATGGAGAACCTTATTGTACGACCTATTGAAAAAGAATGCAAAAATATTGCGGGCGTCAAGAAGATAAAAAGCAATTCACTTCAGGATTATTGCAGTGTCATCGTCGAATTTAATTCCGATGTAAATATTGATGACGCCAGACAAAAAGTGAAAGACGCGGTTGACAGATCTAAGAGAGATTTACCCAAGGACCTGAAAAATGAACCCGAAATCATTGATGTAAACTTTGCGGATCTGCCGATCATGCAGGTTAATATCAGTGGAGACTACGACCTGAATAAACTCAAGCAATATGCCGACGACGCGAAGGATCGTCTGGAGAGCATGAAGGAAGTGAAAAAGGTGGAAATGATCGGTGCTCTTGAAAGAGAAATTCAGATCAATGTTGACATGCTTAAAATGCAGGCTGTTGGTATATCCATGGGAGATATTGCACGTGCTGTTCAGTCTGAAAACCTGACCATGCCAGGAGGGTCCGTGAATATTGAAGGTGTTCGGCGTTCATTAAGTGTAAGCGGAGAATTTAGAAATGTAGAACAAATTGGAAACCTTATAGTCAATAGCATCAATGGTGGACCCGTCTATCTTAAGAATATTGCCGAAGTCGTTGACAGCTATAAAGAACAGGAAAGCTATGCCCGGCTCGATCATAAAAATGTAATCACACTTAACATCATTAAGAGAAAGGGAGAAAACCTTATTGCAGCATCTGATAAAATCGTTGCACTGATGGACGATCTGCAAAAAAATCATTGGCCAAGTGATGTTAAAGTTACACTCACGGGAGATCAAAGTGAACAAACGCGCATGACCTTGCATGATCTTATTAATACAATTATTATTGGTTTCGTGCTGGTATTTCTTATTCTGATGTTTTTTATGGGTACTACGAATGCTTTCTTTGTCGCGATGTCTGTACCCCTCTCCATGTGCCTGGCATTTCTGGTAATGCCAACACTGGGATTCACGCTGAACATGATCGTATTGTTTTCCTTTCTTCTTGCATTGGGAATTGTGGTCGATGATGCAATTGTGGTTATTGAAAATACTCACCGAATTTTCGCTAATGGAAAAAGACCCATCATACAAGCTGCAAAAATGGCTGCCAGTGAGGTCTTCTTACCTGTTTTATCAGGTACATTAACGACACTTGCTCCATTCGTTCCCTTGTTATTTTGGAAAGGTATTATTGGTAAGTTCATGTTTTTTCTTCCTGTGACACTCATTGTCACACTCATGGCTTCACTTATTGTTGCCTATATCATCAATCCGGTGTTTGCGGCACAATTCATGAAACCACACGCAGAACACGATCCTAAGCGTGACAGAAAGAATTTAAAGAAATCGTTGATGCTCTTCGCGGCAGCGATAATAATTGGATATTTGATCGACTTCGGTACAGGAAACTTTGGTGTGCTCGCGCTCCTGCTCTACTTATTAAATCACTACTGGCTGCGCTTCGTAATTAAACGATTTCAGGAAAATACGTGGCCTAAATTTCAGATAAGGTATAAACAGTTATTACTTTGGTGTTTGCACAGACCATGGACAATGATGTTCAGCACTTTCGGTGTATTTCTGATTTCACTTTTTATGATAATAATGAGAAATGGAGGAGTAAGTTTCTTCCCGACAGCTGATCCTAATTTCGTCTATGTTTACACAAGTTTGCCTGTAGGTACTGATCAGTCTTACACGGATTCGGTCACCAAAATAGTTGAGAGCAACGTTTATAAGGCGATTAATTGGCCCAACCCTCTTGTGAAATCCGTCATTGCGAATGTTACGGTGAGTGTAACTGATCCTCAGGATGAGGATCAAAACAGCTACTCTAATAAGAGCAAGGTTTCGGTGGCATTCGTTGAGTTCGGAAAGCGAAAGGGGGAATCCACCGCGGGATATCTTGATAAGATCCGGGAAGCGGTTAAAGGAATTCCGGGAGCTGAAATTACTGTTGCCCAGGAACAGGGAGGGCCGCCTGTTGGGAAACCGGTAAATATTGAGATCTCCGGAGATAATTATGAGGATCTGGTTATAAGCAGCAAGGGTTTAAAAAGATATCTTGATTCACTGAAGATTGAAGGTGTTGAAGAATTACGGAGTGATTTGCAGGACTCCAAACCTCAGGTAGTTTTTAACATCGATAGGGAGAGAGCAAATCGCGAAGGAATTTCAACCTACTCTATTGGAAACGAAATATTCCTTGGAGTTTTGGGAACTGATATATCGAAATACCGTGATCTTAATGACGATTATAATATTATCATTAAGTACCAGGATGACCAGCGTTACAATATTGACCTGTTACGTAATCTTAAAATTCTTTATCGTGATATGAGTATGGGTGGAAAGGTTAGAAATGTTCCGCTGTCTTCATTTGCTGAAGTAAAATACTCCGACACTTATGGAATAATAAAAAGAAAAAACCAGAAAAGGATTGTAACAGTTGCTTCGAATGTACTAACAGGATACAATGAAAATGTGGTAGTACAAGATGTGCAAAAAGCAATAAAAAATTACAATGTTCTTCCTGGTGTAGATATAGCCATGACAGGATCACAGGAAGAACAGGCAGAAACTTCAGCATTTCTTGGTTGGGCTATGATGACAGCTTTGCTATTAATTGTTCTGATTCTGGTGATTCAGTTCAATTCAATAAGTAAGCCTATTATTATCCTAACCGAAATTGTATTCAGTATTATTGGCGTCTTTATAGGATTCTCCATATTTAAAATGGAATTCTCAATAGTCATGAGCGGAGTTGGAATTATTGCACTGGCCGGAATTGTTGTGAGAAATGGAATTCTTCTTGTTGAATTTACAGATTTATTGCGTGAAAAAGGTGTTCCTGTTTTTGATGCAATAGTTGAAGCAGGTAAAACCCGGATGACTCCTGTAATCCTTACTGCTCTTGCTGCAATGCTTGGTTTAATTCCGTTAGCAGTCGGATTGAATATTGACTTTTCCCGGTTGTTCAGTGAGTTTAATCCACATATTTACTTTGGAGGAGATAACACGGCATTCTGGGGGCCACTTTCGTGGACTATGATATTTGGTCTCGGTTTTGCGACTTTTATTACCCTCATCATGGTACCGGTTATGTACCTGCTAAGCGAAAGAATGAAAAACAAGGTCCGTGAATGGACAGGGAAACCTCTAGATCCGGGAACACGACCAAAGAAGATGGAAGAGTTGATAGAAGCAGAAATTTAATATGAAGTGTAAACGAATCTATGACAGAACCAAGGATTAAAATTTCTGTTGTGTCTTACCTTAATAGTAAGCCCTTTATTCTTGCGCTCCAAAATGCAGAGATAGAGAAAGACTTTATTGTTTCATTGGATACGCCCGCTGATTGTGCAGCCAAGTTGCTGGATGGTCGTATAGATATCGGATTAGTTCCGGTTGCCATCATACCTGAAATGAAATCCGCTTATATAATAAGTGATTATTGTATAGCCGCGAACGGCTCTGTTAACTCTGTACTGCTTCTAAGTCACGAACCTTTGGATAGAATAAAAAGTATATTCCTTGATTACCAATCACGGACTTCTATCCAGCTTGTGAAAATTCTGGCCGAAAAATTATGGAAAATTCAGCCTGAATGGATTAAAGGAGAACCCGGCTATGAAGATCTGATGCAGGGAGACAAGGCAGGAATTATAATTGGTGACAGGGCATTAGTTGCAAGAAGTAAATTTCCATATGTATATGATCTTTCAGCGGAATGGAAACAACTTACAGGACTTCCATTCGTATTTGCCTGTTGGGTGGCCAACAGGATTATTCCTACTCAATTAATCGAAAAGCTTAACAACTCATTGAAACATTCTATTCAAATGATTCCTGAAGTTTTAGCGCAATTTGAATCCGCTGATTTGACAACAAAGGAGGCTGAGAAATATTTAACCGAAAATATTCATTACCTGCTTGATGACAAAAAAAGAGAAGGGCTCAATTTATTTTTAAACTATTTGGCTGAATAGTTGAAAAGAGAAAGGCAATAATAAATATAAATAAAAAAAAAACGCGAAGTTTCAACTCCGCGTTTTTCTGTTTCAGCAGACTTGACCTATTTATTAAGCTCCAACCTGATAGTTTTCATGTAATTCTCATTAAAGACTGTAAGAAAATAAATACCTGCACTTTGATCACTAAGATCAAGCTGGTGTATCTTTCCGTTTGGATCAATAAGTTCCTGAGTTTTTACAACTTTTCCGAGAAGGTTTGATACCCGGAGTGACATGGCTGATCCGACATTCTCCATAAGAAACATATCCAGATTTACAATTCCATCTGTCGGATTAGGATAAACGCTGAATGAGAATTTATCGGCAGTCTCTGTAATACCAGATACTACTTCACAAGCAGTTGAAACAAGTAATGTTGGATAAAAAGCTTCCATCACAAGTTTCATTCGATTCGTCTGACCGGTTGTGAACATATTCATACAAGCATCATCAGTGTAATCCATGTAATTCATATACATAATTCCATTTCCTGTAGTACCACTGCAATTGTCAAACATAGGCAGAGTTACAGGACAATCATAGGTTTCAACCTCCTGATTGGGTGTATCGGTTATACCATCACTTCCAGAACAATTTGAATCATCACCCCAGATATGTTCCATACCAAAAGCATGTCCTATTTCATGTGTAGTAGTACGCCCTTTATTATACGGTGGAGATACGGTTCCGATACGACCAAAGGAATCATAAAGAATTACCACTCCATAATCATCGGAATGAATGCCTGTCGCAGGTTCTGCATAACCAAGTAAAAAACTTCCAAGATTACAAACCCAAATATTAAAATAGCGGCTAACATCCCATGCATCCAGCCCGCCATTGGCGGCATGTTTCATATTATTATTAGTGCTGAAAGAATTTGTTGTAGTTGACAGACGTTCGATCCCGTTTGAAGGGTTTCCAAGAGGATCCTGTTTTGCAAGACAAAACTGAAAATTGCTTGTGCCGGCAATTCCTGTCCAGAATGAAGGTGTGAGTGTTGTATCAGCATTACGTCTGGCGAAGTCTTCATTCAATACTTCGATCTGTGACATAATCTGAGCATCGGATATATTCTGAGCAGTTGTTTTATATATTACATGAACAACAACCGGAATAGTATGGATTACATTAGTCATTCTGGATTGTGAGGTATTACCCATTGCCTCTTGAATTAAAAGCTCATCCCTTTGCTTATTTTGCATATAATCAGGGTTTTCGGCTTTCAATCGGTTTACATAGTCAACTGTCGCGCAACGAACTCTTTTTGATTCAGGTTCGGTGGCATGTGAGGGGCTGATAGAAGCAATAAATATAATCGAGAATAGTAAATTTTTCATTTTCATGAATTACCTGATTTTAGTTTAAATCCAATTGTAAAAATAATGAATTTTGTTAATTTTAACATGAAGGATAGTCAGAAATAGCACTATTGTGACACGAAACATCTTTGATCATTTGCGAAGCTTCAATTTACTCAAAAAAACGTCCTTTTCATATTCTTTTACCCCCCCCGCCTGAAGCTCACCAAGAAGGATAGCTTCAATACCAATCCTGACTAAACGAAGCGTCGGAAATCCAATGGCTGCAGTCATTTTCCGAACCTGCCGGTTCTTCCCTTCAATCACTTCTAGAGTGACCCAGGAAGTGGGTATATTTTTTCTGAAACGCACCGGTGGATCGCGCTCAGGAAGCGGATCGGTCTCATGAACAATTTGCATCTTACATGGGAGCGACTTGTACTGCTTTCCTTTTATGGTCACGATCACACCCTGCTCTAATTTTTTGCAATCCTCTTCAGAAATAGAACCCTCAATTTGAACGAGATATTTTCTCCAGTGCGATTTGTCAGGATTTAATAATGACTGATTTATTGACGGGTCATTACTTAGTAATAATAATCCCTCACTGTCTGAATCAAGACGACCTATAGGATAAACATCCTTCGGAAATGAGAATTGTATATCTGCTAAAGATGGATTTCCTCCTTCTCTGGTGAATTGGGATAACATTCCAAAAGGTTTATGAATCGCAAAATATCTGAACATCATTAGTGAATCTGTGAGCATTGCAACAATAGGTACTACGCAATTTACCGCCTTTTGTTCACCATCTTTACTTTCATAACAATCATAAGATTATTAGTAGAACCCATGAATTTTGCACGTACAAGGTAATTCCGTACCTTTGATTATTGTGAAAAAGCAACGCAAATATATCGCATGGGTTTTTCTGATCGCGCTTTCCACGATCATTGTACCTCGTACATATTTACACAGCTTAGTTCATAATGAAGAGGATGGACATATTCATTGCAGTAATCAAAATGCTCCTCAGGTTGGTGTTTTTCATGAACATTGCTCTTTTCTTCAATATTCCGTCCCCCCAATAGAAATTTTTGTTCCTGATTTTCACTTTAATATTGAATTTTATTCTCAATTAAATCTTTGTTATTCCACTTTGGGAAAATTTTCCGAAGTGATGAGTTTACCTGATCTTAGAGGTCCGCCTCAGTTTTAATGATATTGTATTAATTATTTCAGAGCACCTTAAATTATTAGATTAATTAGGGTGCTTAAAATCATTACTCCTTTCTGATTCCACATTTAGAATCGGAAGTCAATCACATTTAAACTAATCATATCATGAAATTTATATTCCACATTCTGATAGCAGGGCTCTTGCTATTAGGACAAAATTCAATTATTTGTGCTCAGGAATTAAAAGGGCAAATCCGTGACAAAGAAAGCAATGAACCCTTGCCTGGCGCGACGATATATATACCTGATCTACGGACAGGATCAGTTTCAGATCTTGAGGGTAAGTACCAAGTGAAAAATCTTCCTAAACAAAAGCTGCTTTTTCAGATAAGACTGATTGGCTACGCAACAATCAGTCAAACTGTCGATTTAAATACTACCACAAATCAGGATTTTTTCCTTCAGATGACAGCAATTGAAAAAAGCGAAATTGTTGTTACCGGAAGTGCTTTCACAACAGATGTAAAACGAACGAGTGTGGTGGTCACTCCTATTGACAAAATAAAAATAATAAGTGCCGCTTCAGATAATCTTGTCCAAGCTCTTGCCAGTACCCCAGGAATTTCTGTAATCAGCACCGGAAATGCCATTTCAAAACCGATCATTCGGGGCCTTGGCTTCAATCGTGTAGTGGTGGTGAATGAAGGAATCAGGCAAGAAGGTCAACAATGGGGAGACGAACATGGGCTTGAGATAGATCAGTTCGCGGCAGACAGAATAGAGGTTTTGAAAGGACCTTCGAGCTTGTTATATGGGTCAGATGCTTTGGGTGGAGTAATCAATATTCTGGAGCCAACTCTTCCTCTCCCGGGGATTATCCGCGCAGACGTCAACTCTCAATATTCTTCCAACAACTCCCTCTTTTCTAATTCAGTGATGACTGAGGGAAACAAAAACGGTTTCACTTGGCGAGGAAGAGGTACGTACAAGAATGCAGCTTCATTCAAAACTCCTAAAGAAACAGTTTACAATTCGGCCTACGAAGAACAAAGCGCGGACTTCCTTGTGGGTGTGCATAAACGTTGGGGCTATTCCCATATACATGCCAGTCGCTGGCTTAATAAGATCGGGATTACGGAAGGTGAAAGAGATTCTGTCAGCGGAAAACTTCTAAATGTTAATGGCGATATAGCATCAACTG
>CAYHFJ010000052.1:0-18476 GCA_964355885.1 uncultured Flavobacteriales bacterium | reverse complement strand
TAACAAGCCATGTATTTAGAAGATATGGAATACAAGGCAAACATTTATCTGTACGATTTTGTGGTAAATTCCCCATCATCACAATTTGTGATGATGACCTTTGTTTAACCGCATTAACTTGGTGTTTTATGCTTTCGTATTCAAAAGGTTTAAGTTGAAACATAAAATCTTCAGGGAAACGCTCAATGTTTCGTTTTACCGCTTGGTTTAAAACCCTTGTTTCAACTTCGTAAAGGATTGCCAAATCAAAATCCAGCATTACCCTTTCTCCTCTTATTTCGTAAATCCTGTTTTGTATCGTTTGTATTTTTTGCATATTATTTTTGGTTTGAATGGTTTAACTCAATAGTTTATCAATTACCGTTTTCGGAACGTATGCAAACCAGCCATTTTTTATTTTGGGTATACTGTTTCGCTTAATAAGGTTTTGTAAGGCTGTTTCTGAAATACCGTATTTGTCCTGCACTTCGGTAAGGTTGTAACAGTCGGAAATATCAAACTGCCTTTGTTCGGGTTGAGGTGTTCCGGGCTGGGGCTGTTCAAATAGTTTATCAATTTCGGAACGCTTAACTCTTGTAACTCTTTGCCCCAAATTGTTAAGTATCTTTAAGTTTACTTTCCGATACAAAATTTACTGAAAATATTCTCCAATAAATCGTCAGATGATATTTGACCCGTAATCTCCCCCAAATAATGCAAGGCATGTCTCAAATCACCGGCAATAAAATCATTCGTGACTTGATTTAATAAACCTTCGTGGACACGAGTCAGAGCTTCGGAAGTTTTTCGAAGAGCGTTGGCATGACGGGCATTGGTGACAACTGTATCTTTTCCTTCCAGTACACCGGTTTGAACGAGACTTGTCAGTGTATCAGTGATGGAAAATAAATTTGTTTTCTGTTTGGCTGAGATGAAGAGGATGGAAGGGATGTCCTTAAATTCTTTTTCTAATGCGGAAAGTTCTTTGCCGTCAATTTTATTTCCTACAGGAATGATGCGGAAGCCGGGAGATAATTCTGTCTTCAGTTCCATTAACTGATTCTCCAAAGCTGTTGCAGTGATCTCTGTCACATCAAAAAGGAAAATCACTACAGGACTTTGTCGCATTTTCTCAAAAGTTTTTTCTACACCGATTTTCTCAATGGCATCTGTCGTTTCGCGTATTCCGGCAGTATCAATGAAACGGAATTTTACACCACCTAAAACTATTTCTTCTTCGATGGTGTCACGGGTAGTGCCGGCAAATTCACTTACGATGGCTCGTTCTTCATTCAGCAAGGCATTCAGTAAGGTTGATTTCCCTACGTTAGGCTGACCGGCGATGACAACAGGAATTCCATTTTTCAATACATTTCCTACTTCAAAGGAGTTGACCAACTTTTGAATGACCACCTGAAGATTCTGAACTGTCTCCATTAATGCTTCCCGGCTTGCAAACTGAACATCTTCTTCCGCAAAATCCAGTTCCAATTCTATGAGTGAAGCGAAGTGAATCAGCTTCTCTCTGAGTTCGGCAATTTCATTTCCAAATCCACCCCGAAGTTGATTCATCGCTAAACGATGAGAGGATGCGGAATCAGCTGCAATGAGGTCAGCTACAGCTTCGGCCTGACTCAGATCCATTTTTCCGTTGAGAAATGCCCGCAAAGTAAATTCTCCGGGTTGAGCAAGTCTTGCTCCGTGCATTAAAAAATATTTGAGAATTTTTTGTTGAATATATACCGATCCATGACATGATATTTCTACGACATCTTCTCCGGTAAACGAGTGCGGATTTCTGAAAATTGATACCAGCACCTCATCAAGAATATTTTCTCCATCCTGCAATGTTCCAAAATGCAAGGTGTGGCTCTTGCATGTCTTCAGATTCTTCTTCGTTTTCCCTCCTGAATAAAATGCAGCATCAACCAATGAAATTGCCTCATAT
The DNA here is from genome assembly GCA_964355885.1 of uncultured Flavobacteriales bacterium. Classification (GTDB taxonomy): domain Bacteria; phylum Bacteroidota; class Bacteroidia; order AKYH767-A; family 2013-40CM-41-45; genus QQVM01. The sequence goes on along the minus strand of CAYHFJ010000052.1, from coordinate 16,549 downwards.
CCGGAAAGCCGGATCAGGGCAATAGCACCTGCACCGGCAGGGGTAGCAATAGCCAGAATAGTGTCTTTTCTTTGTATGTCAAGCATTTGCGTTGGTTCTTGTCAAATTTATGCTTTTATGGCTATTCAAGGAAAAAAACTAACTTCGCCCTGCCTGACAAATTCTCTATGCTTTGTGCTAAGTAAGTACTTTTTAGGACATTAGCTTCAGAATGAAATCAAGCAGTATCAACAAATTATTCAATCAGGAATTAATCATCTATCATGAGCGTCTTAGTAAATAAAAACAGTAAAATTATTGTGCAGGGATTTACCGGTAGCGAAGGAACTTTTCATGCTCAACAAATGATCGAGTACGGAACGAATGTTGTCGGTGGTGTTACTCCCGGTAAAGGTGGAACTATGCATCTGGATAAACCTGTATTTAATACGGTAAGTGATGCAGTAGCCAAAACAGGTGCAGATGTTTCCATAGTTTTTGTTCCACCGGCATTTGCCGCGGATGCTATCATGGAAGCCGCTGAGGCAGGTATTAAATTAGTTGTTACTATAACGGAAGGTATTCCTACTAAAGATATGATCATGGTGAAGGAATACCTCACCGATAAAAATACCAGATTGATAGGTCCTAATTGTCCGGGTGTTATTACTGCGGGAGAATGTAAAGTCGGAATTATGCCGGGTTTTGTTTTTAAGCCGGGTAAAATCGGAATTGTTTCAAAATCGGGTACTCTAACCTATGAAGCAGCAGATCAGGTAGTGAAAGCAGGCTTAGGAATCTCTACTGCAATTGGTATCGGAGGTGATCCTATTATCGGCACTACCACCAAAGAAGCGGTGGAATTGTTAATGAACGATCCACAGACAGAAGGTATCATCATGATTGGTGAGATAGGTGGTGGATTGGAAGCGGAAGCTGCACGTTGGATCAAGAAGAACCCAAAGAAACCGGTGGTCGGATTTATTGCCGGACAAACAGCGCCTCCGGGAAGAAGGATGGGTCATGCAGGTGCTATTGTGGGTGGTGATGAGGATACTGCCGTTGCTAAAATGAAAATCATGCGTGAGTGTGGGATTCATGTATGTGATTCTCCTGCCATAATCGGAAAGACCATGGCGGAAGTTCTCGGTAAAGTGGTTGCATAAGTCTATTTAGATTTCAGAATATTATTTTTTTTAATGCTTACCAAAACATTATTCTGTGAGTACACTTCTTAAAGGTAAAATCGCACTCGTTACCGGTGCTTCGAAGGGAATAGGTAGGGGTATCGCTTTTCAATTAGCCAGACATGGGGCCAATGTCGCATTCACCTATTTATCTTCTGTAGAAAAAGGCCAGGCACTGGAAGGTGAATTAGCTTCTCTGGGTATCAAAGCCAAGGGTTATCGTTCGGATGCATCTGATTTTAATGCTGCGGATAAACTCATCAACGATGTACTCACTGATTTCGGTGGTCTTGATATCGTGGTAAACAATGCCGGTATCACCCGCGATGGGTTATTGATGAGAATGACAGAAGAGCAATTTAATGATGTTATCCGTACTAATTTAAATTCAGTGTTCAATGTTACAAAGGCTTGTCAAAAGCCAATGTTGAAACAGAGAAGCGGAAGCATTATTAATATTACCAGTGTAGTTGGTGTAAAAGGTAATGCCGGACAATCAAATTACGCTGCATCAAAGGCAGGTATTATAGGTTTTACCAAATCCATCGCGTTAGAATTAGGCTCCCGAAATATTCGTTGCAATGCCATTGCTCCCGGTTTCATTGAGACGGAGATGACAGCAGTATTGCCTGAGGAAACGGTGAAACAATGGAGAGAAGTCATCCCGATGAAACGCGGCGGGACTCCGGATGATATAGCGAATGCGGTTGTTTTTCTAGCTTCCGAAATGTCAACATATATCACAGGTCAGGTACTACATGTTAACGGTGGGATGCTGACTTAACCCGAAAAGCATTCGGATGGATTACCTAAATTTATATTTTGTTCATTTTATACTCTCACAAATGTCTTCATGCATTTGTTTCAGATATATCCCGTTAATCCGCATATAATTTTCTGTATAAAAATCTATAATCAATGATCATGGTAAAGAAAATCTTCCTCTTAAGTTTCATCTTTTGTTTACCAACAATTCTTTGTGCTCAAAATGTTTTAAGTCCTGAATTATTATTTAAATTAAAGAGAGTAGGAGAGCCAACACTTTCTCCGGGAGGTGATAAGCTGGTCTACAGTGCAAGATCCTATGATTTGAATGCCAATTCAGGTAACACTGATCTTTTCATTTACGATTTCAAAACAAATACAACAAAGGAACTAATTGCTGATAAGGCTTCCAATGAATCTTCTCCAAGCTGGAGTAGCGATGGACTCCGTATTTATTTTTTGAATGATAAAAGCGGAAGTAGTCAGCTCTGGAGTATCAATGCGGATGGTACCGGTTTAGGTCAACATACTTTTCTTGAGCAGGATATAAACTTATACGGGATAGCACCCTCCGGAAATCATATCTGGCTCGCCATGGATGTGAAGATTGAAGCCGTTACCGGTAAAGAAATTTATTCTGATCTGCCAAAAGCTACCGGTAAAGTATACGATGATCTGATGATGCGTCATTGGGATAGCTGGGAAGATGGTGCATATAGCCACATTTTTGTCGCTTCTTTCGCGGATGGGAAAATTTCTTCAAAGCCTGTTGATCTCATGCCGGGCGAACCGTATGATTCGCCAATGAAGCCCCATGGAGGGAATGAGGAGCTATGCTGGAGTCCGGATGGAAAAACACTTGCATATACCTGTAAGCGATCAACCGGATTGCACTATGCTACCCATACCAATTCAGATGTTTATCTGTATGAACTGGATAATCAACAAACCACTAATATCAGTGGTGGAATGCTTGGGTATGACAAGGCACCAAATTTTTCTCCTGATGGAAAGCACCTGATTTGGCTTAGCTGGGAAAAGGATGGTAATGAAGCTGATCGTATCCGGATGTTTCTATTCGATAGAGAACTGAAAACAAAATCCGAATTGAGCAGTAACTTTGAACACAATGTAGAAGCTACAAAATGGAGTTCTGACAGTAAGAGAATCTATTTTTTATCATTCACACAAGGCACAGAACAGATTTTTGTTTACGATTTCAGTGTTAGCAAAGGAAATCCGATTAAACAATTAACAAATGACATAGCTGACTATACAGAGATGAGCATCTCATATACGCCATCGAAGAAGGACAGGATGGTTTGTTCAAGAATGTCAATCTCAGCACCATCAGAACTTTTCACCGTTGATCTTAAAACAGGATTGAGCAGGCAGATTACTTTTACCAATAAGGAAATTCTTTCCACTATCACTATGGGTGAAGTGAAGAAGCGGATGGTGAAGTCAACCGATGACAAGGAGATTCTCACCTGGGTAATTTATCCTCCTGGATTTGATGCGACAAAAAAATATCCTACGCTATTGTATTGTCAGGGTGGCCCGGAGAGTGCATTGAGTCAATTCTTTTCCTACCGATGGAATTTTCAATTAATGGCCGCGAACGGATATATCATCGTTGCTCCCAACCGTCGCGGACTACCGGGTTTCGGGAAATCATGGAATGATGAGATCGTTGGTGACTGGGGCGGACAACCGATGCGTGATTTAATTAGTGCAATTGATGATGTCTCAAAAGAAGCCTATGTTGATACAAACAGGCGTGGTGCAGTTGGTGCCAGTTTTGGTGGTTATTCAGTATTCTGGCTCGAAGGTCATCATGAAAAAAGATTCAAAACTTTTATTTCTCATTGCGGTGTCTTTAATTTCGAAAGCATGGCCGCGACAGAAGAAATTTTCTTTCAGAATTTTGAATTCAAAGGACCTTACTGGAAGAATCCCGTACCAAAAAGTTACGCTGAATTCTCTCCTCACCGTTTTGTGAGCAAGTGGGACACACCCATCCTGATAATATCGAATGAGAAAGACTATCGTGTTCCATACACCCAGGGACTCGAAGCGTATAGTGCAGCGCGTCAATTGGGAATTCCTGCCCGTTTCATTAGTTATGCCGATGAGGGTCACTGGGTTTTAAAACCGCAAAACAGTGTCATGTGGCAGCGGGAATTCTTCAAATGGCTTGACACCTACCTCAAATAGGAAGACCCCATTCTCATTAGATTTTTTGTAGAGAAGAATCGCATATATTTCTGTTTTTTCAGGAAAAAGTATACTTTTGCATCCCCGCATCCTCAGTAACCCGCCGGATATAAAATTCCGGCATATCACCTTGCCCAGGTGGCGAAATTGGTAGACGCACCACTTTGAGGGGGTGGCGGGCAACCATGCGAGTTCGAGTCTCGCCCTGGGCACACCGTTTACCGGGGTTGATTTGCTAATACAAATCGACCCGGCTCGTAGAGCCAAATTTATCCTGCCCGGATGGCGAAATTGGTAAACGTTGCGGTCTCAGAAGCCGTTGGAGTTAAATCCTTGTGAGTTCGAGTCTCACTTCGGGCACGACACGAAACCCCGCTCAGAAGGCGGGGTTTTTATATTTGCACCCTAACTGCTAAAATTTAAAATACTTTTGACATTTAAATCAAATTCTAATTTGATAATGAGAAAATGAGTATATTATACAGTATTTACATCTTCGATTCCAAAATAAATTAGGATGCAATCTATTACTTCAATCCAAGGCAGATACGTAGACATCTTCGCGAGAAAAATTATTCATGGAACACTGCATATCAGCAATGGAAAGATTACTGGTTTTATAGAAGATGCTTCAATAGACGGGCCATACATTCTCCCCGGTTTTGTTGATGCTCATATACATATTGAATCTTCCATGCTTGTGCCGTATGAATTTGCGCGGATTGCATTGAGTCATGGAACAGTGGCAACAGTGAGTGATCCGCATGAGATTGCAAATGTGAATGGAATTGAAGGAGTAGAGTACATGTTGGAAAACGCTCTGGGTGCTGAATTGAAATTTTGTTTCGGTGCCCCATCTTGCGTTCCTGCAACAATCTTTGAATCTGCCGGTGACTTGCTTGATTCAAAGGCTGTAGATTTATTATTGCAGCGTCCGGATATTTACTACCTAAGTGAAATGATGAATTACCCGGGCGTACTTTTCAATGATACTGAAGTGATGCGAAAAATCGAACTGGCAAAGCAGTACAACCTTCCTATTGACGGTCATGCTCCGGGTTTGAGAGGTGATGCGGTGAAGAATTACATCGCTGCAGGCATCAGCACGGATCATGAGTGCTTTACGTTGGACGAAGCACTTGAGAAATTAAGTCATGGAATGAAAATTCTTATTCGAGAAGGTTCTGCCGCGAGAAATTTTGATGCCTTGCATTCCTTACTTACCACACACCCGGAATTCACTATGTTATGTTGTGATGATAAACATCCCGATGAATTACTGACCGGCCATATCAATCAGCATGTTCAACGTGCTATTGCATTGGGCCATGATGTCTTCAATGTTTTAAAAGCTGCCTGCGTGAATCCAGTACTGCATTACAAATTGCCGGTCGGACTACTTCGTGAAGGTGATCCTGCGGATTTTATTCTGGTGAATGATCTGAATGAGTTTAAAGTACTGTCAACCTTCATCGAAGGGAAACGTATTTACCATGATGGTGAATGTTTTCTCCCCAAAAGGGTTCATAAGAAAATCAACAGGTTTCAAACAACTAAAAAACGTCCTGAAGATTTTGAAGTAGAGGCGAAGGGAAAAAAAATCAGAGTCATTGAGGCTTTGGACGGACAATTAATCACCAATGAACTCCAAACTACTGCCAGTATTCACAATGGAAAAGTGATGGCTGATCCTTCCCGGGATATTTTAAAGATCGCTGTGGTGAACAGGTATTCAGATGAAAAGCCATCTGTTGCCTTTATTAAAAACTTTGGACTCAAATGCGGTGCAATTGGATCTACCGTTGCACATGATTCTCATAATATTATTGCTGTTGGTGTTGATGATGAATCAATCTGTACCGCTGTAAATCTTCTCATTCAGGAAGAAGGAGGATTATCTGTTGTTAACGGAAGCATAGAAAAAGTTCTGCCATTACCAATTGCAGGACTAATGAGTGACAAAGATTGTAAGGAAGTTGGAGAAATGTATTCCATACTCGACAAGATGACCAAAGAAATGGGCTCAACTTTACGGGCTCCATATATGACTTTATCCTTTATGGCATTGCTGGTCATTCCTCAATTGAAGATAAGCGACAAAGGACTTTTCGACGGATCCGCCTTTTCTTTTTCGAACCATTTTATTGAAGATTAATAAAGTATCCGTTGATCCGCTGCATTTATTTTCATTCAGAATGTTGATGTATTTCATTTATTCAGCCCTGAATGTATGGACTCTTTTTTCTCAATACTTTCCTAAAATGTAAGATTCAGCCCAATAACGAATCAACCTTATTCTTGCGAAATCATATAAAAGGCATATACACCATCAATTAAACGGTCTGATTCGAGAAAATCAGACACATCCGTTCCGAGAGATTATCAATTCGCAATATAGATTCTTAGAATACCGAAAAACGGCTTTTTTCTAAGAATTATCAAGAAAGTGGTTAAGTAAGAGTGGTTTTTGGTTAGACGAGAGAACCCGCAAGGTTAAAAACTTGCGGGTTTCTCTTTTGTAATAATTTAATCATTTACCAAGCAGAATTACATCATCTCCCAACAAATTCAAGCATTTTACCAAACATAGTGGAAATCGACCAGCTCCCAGGGTATTTTTGAACTGTTCATTTAAACCTAAATTTCAAAACAACATGAGTCAAAGAGAAATCCAGCAGTTCATCCACCATCCGGGAATGTTTACATTTAATGATGGAAAAGCTAATGAGGGAATGATTATCGTCAGATACAATATCCCTGAAGGAAAGGTCGAATACTATTTTATTCCGGCAGAAAACATGGTAGCGTACCAAAGTGCCAAATCGCATCATGATCTCAATGCGCACCGTATCCTGGGAACAAATATTAACATCGAGGATATCCGCAGCGCGGAAATGATGAACTAATAAATAAATCCTATGAAAAGATTCAATTTATTCAACAAAGTATTTATCTTTTTGTGCCTTGCTCTTATCATCTTTCTCATGCTCATGGTGCCACATGAAGCTTAAAGAAAATACATTAAGCTGATAGAATACAAGCAGGAAACACAAGAATAGAGCACAAAATGAAAGCCCGGTATGATGAAGTACCGGGCTTTTGCTGTTCTATTGAGAAACAAATAAGATCAATTATTTAACATCACCGGCATTACCAACATCAGAACATCCTCTGCCTTGTTGGTATTATCCGCTGGAATAAGAATACCTGCCCGATTCGGAGCTGACATTTCCAGAATCACTTTATCCACATCCAGATTGCTTAGCATGTCACTTAAAAAACGGGCATTAAAACCAATCTCCATATCCTCACCGGTATAATCACAGGTACGACGCTCTGTGGCTTCATTTGAGAAATCAGGATCTTCACTGCTGATGTGTAATTCACTTCCTGCGATGCGCAATCTAACCTGATGTGTAGTCTTATTTGCAAAGAGAGCCACCCTTCTTACCGATTCAAGCAAATCTTTTCTTTCAATGGTAAGCTTGTTCGGATTCTCAGCGGGAATCACAGCCTCATAATTCGGATAACGTCCATCAATCAGCCGACAAATGAGCGAGCTGTTGGCGAATTCAAAAAAAGCATTGTTCTCGGTATAACTCACTTTCACCGCAGTTTCACCGCTCATGAGAATATTCTTCAAAAGATTGAGAGGTTTTTTTGGAACGATGAATGCCCCTTCGTGTTTTGACTTCAGATCGTTACGCTTGTAACGAACCAACTTGTGCGCGTCTGTTGCAACAAAAGTAATATCATCTTTAGACAATTGAAAGAAAACACCTGTCATTACAGGTCTGAGTTCATCCGTTCCCGTTGCGAACAATGTTTTATTGATCGCATTCAACATCACGTCAGCCGGGATTTCCAAAGACTTGCTTCCATCCATTGATGGGGTCTTAGGAAATTCGTCGCCGTCAAATCCTGTTAATTTATATTTTCCACTCTCAGATACAATCTCAATATTCTTCGTTTTATCATCGATCAGAAATGTTAAAGGCATTTCTGTAAAAGTTTTCATAGTGTCAAGAAGCAATTTCGCGGGGATTGCGATCTTCCCGTTTTGCTTTGCCTCAATAAGCTTTACTTCCGTTGTCATGGTAGATTCCAGATCCGAAGCGGAAATCGTCAGAATGTCTTTCTGGATGGAAAATAAAAAATTATCGAGGATAGGTAAGGGGTTACTCGAATTTAATACGCCACCCACAAGTTGTAGTTGACGAAGAAGCGTACTGCTGGTTACTATAAATTTCATTTGATTGGTTGGGTTGGTAAATTTCGTTCTTCCTGTTCATTTGTATCAGAAAAATCAACACTGTAACTTTTCAAAAAACACAAATTCTTCATTGATGCAAACCTACAGGATTCATGCCTATCTGCAAAGGAAAAACATTCATTTCCTGTGGAAAATATAAAGTGCAAAGCCGGAATAAAGAATGTCGTATCTGACTGAATTGCAGTAGTATATATTCAACCGGTTATTAGTCAGCCAAAGCCGGTGAATTTCTTTTTTTCAACATGAAGTTCGCCCCATTCCGAAACAGCTTGTCAAAGCTGAAATGCTGGATGACAACCCATTCATTATTGTGATTCAAATATCCGTACATCCTGTCAATATCATAGGTAAGCGGATTACCGAGTGAATCCTGTTGGCTTAAAGAGAACTGATTTATTGGCATTGGGAAAATAGTAATCCGCTTCTTTTCACCATCTTTTGATTCAATCTCAATTTCACTTAGTGAAGGGCTTAAAAGCAAGGAATCCTTTTGATAAACGGTGAGATTTCCTTCGATCACTTCATAAAAAACCTGTTGGTATAAGGCCAGGTAATTATCAACCGCGACAGAATCGATATCACGATAAATTTTTTGTTCGACAGGATTCTTCAGGAAGAATCTCCCGTTTTCATTTTCAAGAATAAAAGACTTCTCAGGAAAAGCAGGATAACTGACTGATAAACGCCGGATCTGATCAGCCTGATAACGAAAAATGATGGGCTCTTTCCATATTTCCAACTTAGGGTTATACCATGGTGTCAGGTATCCATTAAATCCAGGTATTTCCATTACAAATGGCACACTGGAATTTTCTATCATCATTAAAGTTCCTAATGCATCGGCAGTATGACCGCCAACATAATAGACCTTAAAGGGTTCCTGATGATCTTTCAAGTAAATTTCGCACTTGATAGCTCCTGAAGCAAGGTCATTAATGACATTGTTAAAACCTGCCTTGGGAACCCGTGATTTTACAGAAAGACTAAAAATTGCTTCCATGATGTTTTTTATCATCTCAGGACGAGGTGGAAAACTGTCATTCAATATCCATGTTCCTTTGTCATTGCGTTTTAGCACCACATTATTTCCATTACGATCCGCAAGAAATATTTTGCTTATGGCAGCAGTGTCTTTGACAGCAAAATCCATCTGCTCGGTACGCAGGCTGCTACTATCATCACGCGTGATGACATAGATCGCGAGAGTGCCAAGTATGATAGCGATGAGTACTAAGAAAAGATTCTTTTTTTTCATATTGAAGTTTAGAAAAGATTATTTTCCATAACGATTTTTGCGCCTGACAGATCTCAGAATACCATACAACAAAACTAATAAAACAGGAGCCAGCACGTTTATCCAGCTAAGAACAAATGGAGAAGCTGTTTTCACCGGATCAAGCATCCTCAACTTTATCTCTTTCCCTCTCAATTCCAGTATTCCGGTTTCATCACATAGGTAGTCGATGCAATTTAGAATGAAGTTCTTATTGCCATAATATTGCTGTGTAAACCGATCGTAACCCAGCGGATACATTGTTCCTTTCTTGTTTACATAATTTGCAATGATGTCTCCGTCAGAAATTACAATCATTTTACCGGGGATACTGCTTTCCTTAAAATCAATTTCTTTCGACTCGATGATAGCTTTTGGAATTCTGTTTTTATAATTTGAAGTAAATACGCCTTCCAGCATGACGGCTACAGGCAGGAATTTTTTTCTGAACTGAGAAGCATCCGGTTCCTCCTGAAGAATATTCAGACTCACACGGGCCGGTGGCAACTGGATTTTACTGAATTTAGAAGTGGTTATTAGAATGGTTTTAGTTACATCCTTGCTTTCAATTGTATCAATACTGCTGATGAATTCTGATTTTATTGCATTCAGATTATTAACGATAGGATTCTTTGACTCAGGATTTAACAGAGGAAAGTAATACCAGGGAAATAATTCCTGCTTCGGCTGATCCCCGACATACCCGGTGACGACCGGAATAGGAGCAGCCTGTAAATCCAGTATCAGGTCATTATTGACCCTTATACCATAGTGAAATAACAGGTCGTCAAGATTCAGTTCCATTGCCATTGCAATGTTCGTATTGACCGCGGAAAGGCTGTCCATGTTGATCTGCATTTTATCAATAAGCCACAAAACTCTGCCACCCCTCATAATAAACTGATCAATGATAAATTTATCCTTCTCATCAAAGGCAATCTGCGGTTTAGCGACGATAAGCACATTATACCCATTCAAGGCCTGCAGATGACCCTGAATATTTACGGTATCAACCTGATAAAATTCATTGATAGAATTCGCGGCATCAGTAATCTGACGTGTAGAAAGCTCAGCTTGTCCCTGCAAAAAGCCAACTCTCTTTGAAACAGGAATGGTTAGCCTTCGGAGTGTTGTCGCAATTTCATATTCCAATCCTTCGATCGAATTATTCAGCATTTCATCCGGACTCCCTCCAATTTTATTCTTCAGTAATTGAAGCGGAATCTCAGTGCTGCCAAAAGTCACTATTGCTCCCGGAAAAACCAGACTTTGAGAGCGTGATCCTTTAATCTGCTGTTCGAGTTGCGTTGGCTGGAGTCCCTTTTCAGTGAGCTGCTTATAAATTTTCAATCGTTCCTTGTCGTCCGCATCCGCGGATGGGTCGATAAATTGATATTCTATACGATCCCCTGCATAGATCCTGAACTCTTCAAGTATATCTCTGGTGGCATTTCGAAGCTCCTTAAAACCGGGAGGAAGATCTCCATCGAGGTATATTTTGAAATATACCATCTCTTTGAGTTCCGAGGCAAGCAGTTTAGAAGAACCTGATAAGGAATATCGCTTTTCGGAGGTCAGATCAAAACGCGTGTACAGACGGGAAGAAATTACATTCAGAAACACAAGAATAGCCGTCACACTCAGCAATTGCAGGAGACTTTGTTGTCGAATATTTCTGTTTTTCTTCACTGAGTAATGTTGATTTTGTAGATTACCACTTTCTTCTTTCCAGATTAAACTTAGTTAAGAATATAAAAAAGCAGGATAGCGAAAAGAAGTATATCACATCACGTGTATCAATCACACCACGACTCATCGATGAGTAATGTGATGAAATTCCAAGGGAGCTGAGAAAATTTCTGATCTCAAGCGGCAATTGGAAAGTAGAGAGTGCCTCAAAGCCATTATAAAAGAAAAATGACAGTAAAAGAGCCAGAAGAAATGAGATGATCTGATTCTGAGTAAGAGATGACGCAAATATTCCGATAGAGGTGAAACCACTGCAAAGGAAGAGCAAACCAAGATAAGAGCCCAGAATTCCTGCTGTATCTACATTTCCGCTTGGTGTGGCCAGCCAGGAAACACTGAAGTAATAAATAAATGTCGGCAGGAGCGCGATCAGGACGAGAACCACAGAGGCTCCGTATTTCGCAAGGACTATCTGCAGATCTGTCAGTGGTCTGGTTAATAAAGTTTCGATGGTTCCGCTGCGTTGCTCTTCGGCAAACATACGCATAGTCACTGCCGGAATTAAAAACAAGAATACCCAGGGAGCCAGGATGAATAGTGAATCAAGGGAAGCCACACCATTCCGGATCAGATTAAATTCAGTATCAGGAATGACCCAAATAAACAAACCCACGGTAAAAAGAAACACACAAATCACCATATAGCCCATGAGGCTGGACAGGAAGGCACTGATTTCTTTTTTTAACAGGATGAGCACGCTTTTAAATATAAGCGCCAAAAATACTTTTTTTTAATGGGAACTTTAAGAACCTGTACTAAATGTTATAACAGGTTTCATTGTATAAAGAAATCTCCAAAAAATTACAACTTGCAGAATTTTACGCTGTGTAACTCTGTAGTGGTTTGTATAAGAAGAATATACACTCCGGCATTCAGGTGAGCCAAATTGATAGTTTGTTCAGCTGCGATTGCTTCGGTCTTTTGATATCTTTCAATTACCTGTCCGCGAATATCGGTGATAGCAAATGTTACGCTTCCATCACTAAAATTATCAAACTGAATATTTACAATGTCTTTTACCGGATTCGGGTAAACATTTACAGCATTCTGTGAAATATACTTTTCATCCATCCCTGAACACACCTGAAAAATAACATTCACTGTTCCGGTACTACTGCAACCATTCTCATTAGTGACTTCAACACTGTAAGTTCCGGATGAGGTTACTTCCATGGAGTTGTTTGAGGAGTTATCAGACCAAAAATAAGAATAAGCATCAATTCCGGCCTCTAACAAAAGGGGGCGCCCGATACATCCACTCAGACTTCCATTTAATGCGACGATTGGTGCATTGAAATTAGTTTCAATACTAACCGCTTTGTTTGCTGAACAGCCTTTTGCATCAGTTATAATCACAGAATAGTTACCCGCCTCAAGATTCCTCCTGCTTGCTGAGTTAACATTCAAATCAGACCAATTGAAAGAATAGGGTTGTGTACCACCACTTACTAAACTTTCAATCGCACCATCGTTGTGTCCGGGACAGGTAACATTTGTAGATTTTAGTTCGAAGGCAAGATCGCTGACAACAATGGTATAGTTATAATCACGAACAGCGATGAAGGGACATGCATTATCTGAAATCTGTATGCTAAGAGTATAGGTACCGGGTTTTAGATTTTCAGCTCCAAGAAAAAAATGAGTGGCAGGTTGCAAGCCTGATCCGATACTGATATTCGCATCAGCAATGTTTGTTTTCCATGAAAGGTTTAGTTGCTGATCGCTATTGGCATCATTTGAGTAGATATCAAATGAAAGGTCTGAACCCTTACAAGCTGTAATAGTATTCTCACTTGTACCATTGATTCCTGTCAAGGCAGGTGCCTCATTTGCGGATGCAATGACACTTACTTGCATGTCTCTGCTTATTGTCCCAATGTGAATCCCATTCCTGTATTCAAGAATTTCAACTGAAAATATTCCTGTAAGCAAATGAGCAGGAGTGATTGATATTTCACCTGTTTCAGAATTGATCCGCATCTCTGATCCCAGCGGTTTATTCTGATGGTAAGGATATACAAAGTTTACAAGTTGATCGGAACTTGTTTTTGGAGTGCTTAATCTGTAAACCAGCTCATCCCCATCAGTCTCATGTACCCCTGCATGGAAAGTCTGTTGCTGACCCACTATCAACTGTGTTTCAGCATTCGTAGTGAATTCACCAAGGCTGTTTGGTCCTAATGTATTATTTAAAAATGCCTCAACATAAATGTTTGCTGATGATGGATTCGAGATAGTAGTGATGCCCGAATTTCTGCAACAATCAGTTACACTGAATATCCAATCGCCGCTGGAAAAAGGAATTTCAGTTTCACAAGAATACTTCCAGGATTGAATTCCGGTAAAGTTACCGCCCTGACAAGTGCTTTGAACAGAAGGACAAAAATTGTTGATTTCCTGTCCTGAAGTGACATCCAGTTCAAGTGAATGAAATGAGGCAAATGAACGGCTCTCACTTGAAACTTTCAGGTTCATATTGGCCGGCGCGGAAATGCCATTACAATCTCTGTATAAGGTGTATTTTACAAGGTATTTCTGTCCGGATACATGCTCGTAGGTCAGTTCCGCGCCAAGCATGTGGCTCGCATTGGCTGTCTGGTGGATTATCATCATAATACAGAAGATGAAAACCAGCAGAATAACGCCATAAGCGCCGAAAGATTGATTTGGATGTTGTGATGACCGCATTGGTAGATTGGATTGGAATCTTGGTTAAAATTAGCCTCCGGGCAGGCCCATTTCAAGATTCTTCCGTTTGCGGCAGTTGATAGGGTGTAAGTCCCTGTTTTTCTGTGGTGAATGGCGATCCAATTCAAGTCTTGGAAACATCGGAAATTCTTCAAAAAGGCTCCTAAAACATACAAAAGCCAAGAATGCACGAATTAAGATCAATTCGTGCATTCCTGACAAAATATGAATAAAAAAAGGGTTGACCCAATTCGGATCAACCCTTTTTTGTGAGTGTATGAGTTATTTATTCTTTAACAAGACGAATTGTCTTCATTTCACCGTTGTATTCAACTCTCATCAGGTAAATACCTGCGGAATATTGATGAAGATCGATAGTTGTGGTATATCCGAAGTTTGCTTTTTCAAGGCTGCTATAAAGTTGGTTTCCTAATACATCAAGTACTAAAATTCTCACGTTAGCGTCTTTGATTTTTGCAATATTCACCACCACCTGATCTCTAAACGGATTTGGAGATACTGTGAAGGCTTGCCAGTTGTTATACTGAACCTGATTGTTAGTGTTGATAGCAGGACACTGAATAAAGCTAACTACGATTGCATCAAAATTCTCACAACCGTTAGCATTTGTAACCAAGACAGAATATGTACCTGCAGCTGTTACTGCCAGAGTCTGGCTGGTGCTGTTATCAGACCAAAGGTAGCTGCTGAATCCTGCACCTGCATCAAGTATGAGCGTAGTTCCAATACAAACTACTGTATCAGGACCAAGATCAATCACAGGTGAAGGATTAGTAAACCCAATAGTCACACTTGCATAAGCACGACAACCGTGGTAATCTTCTACTTGTACAACATAAGTACCCGGAGCGAGGTTGTTCACTGAAGCGGTAGTATCGCCATTTGGCCAGAGATATGAATAAGGCATTGTACCACCGGTAGCACCAACAGAAGCCGTTCCATCATCACTGGTTTCGCAGGAAGCATCAGTTGAAGAAAGAATGGTTGCCGTAATACCTGCAAGGTTAGGCACAATAGTATTTAGCGTAATGCTGCAACCGGCAGTATCACTCACGATACATTGGTAAGGTCCGGCTATCAATCCTGTAGCAGATGCAGTAGTGCTTACATTCGGTGTCCAGTCGTAAGTAATAGTTCCTGATCCACCTTGTACACTTACCGTCGCTGATCCGTCATTAGCCAAACAGGTTGCGCCTGTAGAGCTGATACTTGCTGTCATTGGTGTTGAACCTCCAATGGTTACAGAACCATTCACTGAACACAAGTTGGCATCTCTCACGATTACAGAATATTGAGCAGGAAGAAGGTTTGTTGCTGTTTGTGTGGTCTGACTGTTACTCCAGAGGTAAGTAGGAGTTCCTGTACCACCGGTAACGTTCGCGGTAGCAGTACCAAATGTTGAGCTGCAACCGGCATCTTGTTTAGTGATATTCAAATTCAATGCAGGTGGTTCGGTGATGGTAAAATGTTGCGTTCCCATACAACCGGTGGAGTCTGTTACGCTCACAGTATAGTTTCCTGCATAAAGACGATTAACGCAAGGCGTAAACAACTCCAGATTATTTGGACCTGTCCAGAGGTAATCAACATTTCCAACTGCGCCTGCTAAGGTAGCACAAGCTGTTCCTGTATGTGCACCGTTACATGCTACGCTGGCGGAATTGGTGACAGTCATAGCTAAGTTAGAAACTAATATGGAGTAAGCCTTTGTTACAGATCCATTAGAAGGACAAGCGTTGTCACGCACAGTAACTGTAAATACATAAGGCGTAGGACGAGCATCCTGAGGTGTTGGAGTCCAGCAAAAATGACCCAAGGGTGAATTTGGACCACCGGTTACACTGAAAGCACCTGCGGGAATTCCATTGTTCCATGTCATCGTTAATGAATCGGCACCATTCGCGTCAGTTCCACAAATATCAAAGCAAACCTGTCCACCACAGGTGGAAGTAAAAAAGTCATTTGAAATGCAACCGAATCCGCTCAGGATAGGGTTTATATTAGAACAGGTGGTAGTGTAAATTTGAATATCACGAACCACGCTTCCAATAAGCACACCGTTACGGTATTCCAAAACAAGCACTGCAATAACAGCTACCTCAACTGCGGTAGGATGAACAGTAATTTGTCCTGTTGCAGGATCAATCGTTACACCACCCGTAGATGTCATTGGATTTGCAAGTGAATAACCTGAAGCATAATCAATAGGAGTATTAGCTCCATCACGTGCAGGTATAAAGGAATAAACCAGTGAGTCGCCCTCGATATCATAAGCACCGTGATTGAAGAAATTATCCTGACCAATACACAAAAATGCAATTGGTACATTTGTAAAGATAGGTGATGAGTTATCAAGTCCTACATTATTTAAATAAGCGTCAATGAAAAGATCATTTG
>CAYHFJ010000051.1:0-18587 GCA_964355885.1 uncultured Flavobacteriales bacterium | reverse complement strand
TTGTACTTTTCCTTTTGCAGGTCAGTAAATATTTCGAGTGCCGGTGATTCGCGTAGGTCGTCAATATCCGGTTTATAGCTAAGTCCCAGGCAAGCAATTACGGGAATCCTTCCCTTGTCCTTCTTAAATTTTCTTGCTGTTGCCGTAATTTTTTTAAACACCCACTGCTGCTTATACTTATTGATCAATCGTGCCTGTTTAATGATCTTCGCTTCTTCAGGAAATTCGGACACGATGAACCAGGGGTCTACCGCGATACAATGACCTCCCACTCCGGGTCCGGGTTTTAAAATCTTTACTCTGGGATGCTTACTTGCCAGATCGATTAATTCATTCACATTAATTTCCGCTTTATCACATATCATCGAAAGCTCATTTGCAAATGCAATGTTCACATCCCGGTAAGCATTCTCCACAAGTTTACACATTTCAGCGGTTCGTGAATTGCTACGGTGGAGATTCCCCTTTACAAATTTCCTGTAGAAAATTATTGCTGCCTCAGTGGACTCATCATCAATTCCTCCTATAACACGATCATTTTGCTGTAACTCATATATCACATGACCGGGAAGTACTCTTTCGGGACAATAGGCTACCCAAATTTTATCCCTAAGTTCAGGACGTTCCTTAAATATAAGATTTGCCATCTTCTCTGTTGTGCCGACAGGACTAGTGGATTCGATGATGAATAAATTTCCAGGTTTTAGTTTTGGTAAAATCATTCGTGTGGCTTTCTCTACGTAGGAGAGATCAGGCACGTGCTGAGCCTTAAAGGGGGTTGGTACGGCGACGAGAAAAACATCAGAATGCTGAACCTTCAATGAAGCTTTCAGAAATTTCTTTTGTACTGCATAATGTACCAATCCTTCCAGGTCAGGTTCAACAATATGAATTTTCCCCTGATTGATTGTATCAACGATTTGCTTATTAATATCCACACCATGAACATGGATTCCTTTACTGGCAATAAGCGCCGCGGTAGGAAGGCCGATGTATCCAAGTCCCATTATTGTTACATTCATACTTCGTAATTCTAATTAATTTTTCCGGCAACCGGAAGTATTTTCATGACGAGATCGGCAATCTGCTTACAGGATGTTCCATCACCATAAGGATTCACAGCCTTTGCCATCTCCTGATAAGCCCTCTCATCGGAAAGCAATGTTGTCATTTCTTTTACGATAACAGCTCTGTCTGTCCCGACTAATTTAGCTGTTCCTGCATCAACACCTTCCTTTCGTTCGGTAACCTCTCTCATCACAAGTACTGGTTTTCCCAATGCAGGCGCCTCTTCCTGCAACCCGCCACTATCAGTTAACACAATGTGGCATTTATTCATCAGCCAGATAAATTGGGGATAATCAAGCGGTGCGATAAGATGAATATTACTAAGGCCATTAAGAATTCGATTTACCGGCTCCTGAACATTTGGATTTAAATGAACCGGATAGACAAATTCAACATCTTCAAATTTTTCTGCAACGTCCCGTATTGCATTACAGATATCTTCAAAAGGACCACCGAAACTTTCTCTGCGATGTCCGGTGATCAGTACAATTCTTTTCTGCAATTGTATACCGGGAAAATATTTTTCGAATGCGGACTCGTCCTGTTTGTTGATCAGATCAAGACCGAGGAACAAAGCATCGATTACAGTATTTCCAACTTTATAAAGATGAGCGGTAATATTTTCTTTTTCCAGATTACCTACAGATTGCCTGGTAGGCGTAAAATGAAAATCCGCTAGATGACTGGCCAGAACCCTGTTCATCTCTTCAGGAAAAGGAGAGTATTTATTCCAACTACGTAATCCCGCTTCCACATGTGCAATTTTAATTTTATTATAAAATGCGGCTAATGCACCGATAAATGAAGTGGTTGTATCACCCTGAACAAAAACGAGGTCAGGTTTTGCGTCTTCAAGAACCCCTTCCAGCGCTTTCAAACCTTCTACGGTGACATCAAATAAAGTCTGATTGTTCCTCATTATATTCAAATCATAATCAGGCTTGATTTCGAAAAATGAAAGAACCTGATCTAGCATCTCACGATGCTGAGCTGTTACACAAATAAGAACACGGACATCCGGTCTCGTACGAAACTCCCTGATTAATGGCGCCAACTTGATAGCTTCCGGTCGTGTACCGAAAATGAAAAGCAGAGTTGATCCGGAAGTAGCCATTGATCTTACAAAACGTAGGTATAAATAATCTTGCTTATACCCCTAAGATTAAATTGGGTTGCGATTTCAGACAATTCCACCTTTGTTTCTGAACCTGAGCATAAGCTGGGGAAATTGAGTGAGCAGTAATGCGCTGAATATCAGTAAATAAAATAATAGAGTAGGATTTTTATAACGAAAAACCCAGACTGAAAAAATATACATGAAATTAATCCCATAGAGAACAAGTGCAACTTGCCTTTGACTGTACCCCAGTTCAAGCAGTTTATGATGAATATGTCTTCGGTCAGCTGAGAATGGTGATTGCTTTTTTAAAACTCTTAAGGTAAATACGCGAAGAGCATCGATAACCGGGATGATAAAAATGGCCAGGACAATAACAGGTGCGGAACGGTGATTAAACAAATCAGCTGTACCGGTTTCTTTATTTAATTCAACAAAGCGAATAGCGAGAATTGACAAAATGAATCCCACAGTCATAGAACCAGTATCTCCCATAAATATTTTTGCCGGATGAAAATTATAATACAGAAAACCCAACAATGCTCCTGCAAGAGTAAAAGATAATACTGCCATAAAGAAATCCCTATATAGGTAAAATAAAATTCCAAAGGAAACGGAGGCTATGAATCCTAATCCGGCTGCTAATCCGTCAGAGCCATCAATAAGATTGTAGGCATTAATTACAAATAAAATCACCAAGGTTGTAATCATGGCTCCGACTATTGGAGAAACTGTGTGAATTCCAAATAAACCATGCAGTCCGGTAAAATGCAGATCACTGAACGAGATCACAAGAAAAGCTGCAATCATTTGTCCGAATATTTTGATAACAGGTCTTACTGGAATAATATCATCTCTCAATCCGGTGAAAAATAAAATTAAAAGTGCGGCAAGAATAAAAAGGTGGCTTTGCTCAAAATAAGGGGCTGCCCAAATAATAAATCCAATAAGTGTCGCTGCAAAAATTGCCAGTCCTCCAAGAAAAGGAACTTTTCGCTTATGTAATTTTCTTTCACCCGGTTCATCGTACAAATCCAGCTTTTGGGCTATCCTTATGATAGAAGGCATAGAAAGAACCGCGATCAGAAGTGATGTGAAGAATGAATATACTAATAGCAACACAGGGTGATTATTAAGTCAGGTAAATATACGAAGGAATGCCCGCCGGTGAATGATATAATAACTTTTATGCAAATAAAAACCACTTCTCCCCGTTTCATCTGATCATACTACATAAAATGCGTGTTCTGCTCAGTAAAAGAATAGAGGCGGATGTTGCTTGTTATCTTGGGTTTTCACACAAATATAATGTAAAAGTCATTGAAAATCTTAATGGTTAATTGCAGGAGAGCCCGGGTATAATAAATACACGAATTGTTCTAAGTATAGGTTACAATTTTTGACATAGAAGTAAAATAATTCTATTACAGGCTGGGAAATAAAAATGTGCAGAAATAATTTCTGCACATTTTTCGTTCAGACAATATCTTCTAAATTATTTTTGCACCTTAACGAAATTGCTATGAAATACTTTATTATCTGAAACACATTGGACAAAATATAAACCGGGACTTAGCGCTTCAATGTTGAATTGAAATGTTTTCGATACTGACGAAAATAATTCCGCATTTTCAATCACCATCTTACCATCCCGGTTGAATACAGAAATATTCAGCGCAGTGGAAGTTGATTCAGGAAGACGAAAGTTTAAAACAATCATCACAGGATTCGGAAACAATTCTATAGAGAAATTATAGAATTTTTCATTCAGCCCTGTCCCAATAAATTCGTAAGCCCCGATATCCGGAGTGGAGCTCCGTAAATTCCCCAAAATATCCGAAGTATATCCGGCGATTAACAAACCTTTGTTGTCAAGAGAAAGATTCGTTGGAACAGGAGTAATTAGGGAAGAAAACATCGGGGCAAGACTGTAACTATTTATATCAAGCGTGCTGGCAATCTGCCAGTCAGATAAAGTAGGATACAAAGTCGGTGAGGTGGTTCCCTTCATCGCAACATTACCACCGGGAACATAAATATTATTAAAGTCTGAATTGAAGCCTGAGCCAAATCCAGTTGTATTACCGAGCAAGATGCCGGATTTTATTCCCGTGCTGGCCTGAGAAATGCTTATCATATTATTTCGTAGTTCACTATTGGTATTTGACAACTCCTCTTTAATGCCATACAGATTTCCACTCGTAGTATCCGTATCATCCAGTGATATGGTGTTAAAATAAATATTAGGTGAGGTAGATCCTGTGCGAACTTCAATAGCAGTAAAATTTCCTGAAGTTAATCGAACATCCGAAATTACATTATTATATACCTTGTGGCCAGTACCATTAAACAAGTAAATTCCCCGTATTGTCATTGTTCCGTTTGACGTCTGAGAAATATTGATCACGTTGTTATAAATGTTAGCATTGAGATTCGCGGCCTGAGCAATTTGAATAGCATTGGTACTTGTGACATTGGAAGTTCTCTTATCGAAATGATTATCACGGATAACGGCACCATTGGTTTCACGCAGAT
Source organism: uncultured Flavobacteriales bacterium (assembly GCA_964355885.1). GTDB lineage: Bacteria > Bacteroidota > Bacteroidia > AKYH767-A > 2013-40CM-41-45 > QQVM01. Next base: position 13,867 of record CAYHFJ010000051.1, on the reverse strand, counting down.
AAACACCATTGTCACTAAAGTCCAAAATATCATTCTCCGAAATTACAATATCTGATGCCAAATTACTGACCATCCCGAAGACCGACACTCCGTATCCCCCACTAATACATGTGTTACCATGAATATTTAAACGATGGAAATTCCCAGTAACCAAAATACTTGCGGTATCTCCGGAAGCAACAATAGAACCATGAAGCGTACTGTTTGTTCCGTTTATGTCAATCGTGCAATTGGTGATTGTAATATCACTACCCGTTCTAAAAATATGGATCCCATAGAAACCACCGGTTGAGGCAATATCCCTGACTACATGCAGATTATTAATTGTAAAAAATTGAATGTCTGTTAACCGAACAACATGACGATCTGCCGTGGTTGTAACTGCAGTTATAGTTTCTCCACTCCCTTCAAGCGTAACAGTTGCTCCGGATCCGGCACCCGGAATATCCCTGAATGCCACTTGCTCATGATATGGTCCCGAGCCCGGTTCTACCGTTGCAATGACACTTGCTGAAATTCCATTTATATTAATGCTTGTCGCGAAATCATTAAAGGATTGAAAATTTGTTCCACCGGTTACTAAGGCAGAATTAATAGTATAAAGACCTGCAAGTGGCTGGGCTTTGATTGTACCGGAGATTAATATACTTAATAAAAATACCAGAACGGCAAAGGGAAGTATCTTTCTTTTCATTGTTGTAAGTTTTTAGAATTTGTAAAAATATCTTAATTGAAATCAAAGATAAGTAATATAAGCCAACCTGACTTTCGAAATAATCAAAATGGGAAGGAGAAGTAACCTGGAAAATTCTTGATCTTTCCGGACGAATTTTAGCAGAAGGCAGGTTTAAACAAACCGGTGAAAACCGAATTTTACTTCCAAGCCTTGCATTTGGCGTATACTTTATTAATTGCACGGATAAGTCAGGGATTTACCAGAGTAAGTTTGTGATCAACTGAAATATTTTATTTAAAGTATCTCAAAACCGGCTGGTTCCGTATTTTCAGTTAAATTTTCAGCTTTTTTGATTCCAATTAAAATTATTTATACCTTTGGGTATAATACCATTTAGTATAATTATCGGCTATCCGGGTAAGATCTAAAAAACCATTGTAAAAACAACTTCCAAAACAGAATTCGATGAAAGACTCGCCTTTTATATACGGTGTGACAGTAAGTGACAGGGGCTTTACAAATCGTGAGCAAGACACTAAAAAACTTCGGGAAAATCTCCTGAATGGAGTCAACACCATAATCATTTGTCCACGTCGCTGGGGAAAGTCTTCATTGGTAGAAAAGGTTATTGGAGATATAAATAAGAAAGAAAAGCAAGTCAAAACCGTTGTATTAGACTTATTTTCCGCAGGCACAGAAGAAGAGTTTTTAGAATTATTTGCAAGAGAAGTTATTAAGGCATCTTCAGGAAAATGGCAAGAATGGATGAATAGCGGAAAAGAATTTTTTAAAAGATTAATTCCGAAACTAAGTATTGGTGCTGAGCCCACCACCGATTTCAGTATCAGTTTTGACTGGAAAGAACTTAAACAACATGGGGATGAAATCTTACAACTTCCTGAAACTATTGCTAAGAAGAAGAAGTGTAAAATGATAATTTGTCTGGATGAATTTCAGAATCTTGCATCATTCTCGGGTTATGAGACCCTGGAAAAAAAAATGCGCTCCATCTGGCAGCGACAAAAGTCAGTTACCTACTGTTTGTATGGCAGCCGGCGTCACATGATGGCTGATATTTTCAACAATCCATCTAAGCCATTTTACCGGTTCGGTGATATTATGTTATTGCAAAAAATAAAAGAAGAAAAATGGACCACTTTCATCATGGAACGTTTTAAGTCAAGTGGAAAACTTATTAATGAAACCTTGGCCGGACAAATTCCGCGACTGATGAAAAATCACTCCTGGTATGTGCAACAGTTAGCCCATTATACATGGAATCTCACAAAGAAAACAGCGAGTAAAGCTGAATTAGAAACAGCCTTACATGAACTTCTGAATGCCAATTCTCCACTGTATCAAAAGGAGACGGAAAGTATGTCAACAACCCAGTTGAACCTGATGAAAGCGGTGGCTAAGGGTGAATCGAAGTTTACAAGCGTGTCGGTCATGCAGAATTATCATCTGGGAACGCCGCGCAATGTGAGTAAAAATAAGACCACTCTCATTAACAATGATCTCATTCATGAAGTGGGAGGTGTATTCGAATTTGTTGATCCTGCCTTTGAACTCTGGTTTAATAAACAATATTTCAATCGGTCGTATTCCCTGGCAAATTGAATGCTTGTGTCGAAAAATATAACTAAGTAATAACGAATGATTATTAAGATAAAAAAACTTCATGTAGGAGGTTTAGCTCTTTATCCCTTTATATTTATCAAAGAGGGACTTGATCAGCAGCGAACAACGGTTCTCCTGAACCATGAAAGAATTCATCTACGACAGCAGATTGAATTGTTGATCCTCCCCTTTTATTTGATTTATCTCCTGAATTATAAAAATTAATACTGTCAGTAACAAATGCATGACCTATAAAACTTTTACATTGTATTCGTGTAATTTACTAATTCGGCAAAGTAACGTGACAAGAGTTGTTCATCATCGCATGCTTCGAGTTATGGTAATGCAGAATTATTCGTGCATTCGTGGCATTAAAAGCACAATGTGAAATAAAACTATCTGAACTGAGTTTCGACCTACAAGTGACAGCAGTATCTCCTTTTTGATGTAAGTATTTAATCCAATAAAAATAACATTGACTGATAAGGACACGGCTACAACCTAAAAATCAAAATAATAATTCTCCAGAGCCATTCTCAAACCGGCATAAATAAAAAGTGATCGGTCATTGGAACGATCGTTTTGAAACTGACGGGAAGATACCCCGAGTTCAAGATTAAAATTTGTTTTAGGATTAATTAGATAACTCAACCTAAGATCTATTGAGTTTAAGGTACTCTCTACCCCCTGAAACATTCTGTTATTGTATTCCTGAGTACGACTTTCGTAATTTTTAAAAATGTCGTTACCAAGATTGCTGTTCGCTGTATCTCTTCCTAATTTAGCATATTGTACTTTCAATTCCGCAAAAATATTTCTCCAACGGTAATTAATGAATGAAACAGACTCGGCGAAATTTGCTCCCAATGGATGCGCGAGAGGCTGATTGTAATGGGTGTAATTCTGTGCATTGCTGCGGTGCTGGTAAGTGTAAGGCCTTACAAGATTGAATTCAGTTTGTATGTTCAGATTTTTAACCTTGAAAAGGTTGAAGGATTTGTAGCCAAGCTGAAATGCCTGTTTGTTTCCCCACCATCCATTTCCTGCTCTCACCTCATCAAGTAAAAATTCGTCAAGCATTAATTGTCCATAGAATATATTCGATTTGTTGATTCTAACTTTCAAATTAATTCCAAGTAAAGCATTATCAGGAGAATCAATTGAATTCTCGACGGGGCGTAAAAAGATAATAGGATTCAGGTAATGCAATTCATACCCGCGTGACGCAGCGGGTGCCCAAAGTACTGCTTCAAATATACCAATATTCAACCAGTTAGTCCTTCCGATATTAACATCCAGATGATGCATCGTTGAATACTTTTTGAAGTATCCGATATTATCATCGTGTGGAGTGCGAAGATCCTGCATCACTGCATAATAAACTGCATAGCGAAATTTCCAGAACGACATTTGTATTCTGAGGAAGGGATAATTGTAGGCATTATCTGAAAGTAGCAGGGAGCGATACCCTTCTCCAATGAAATTCTTATCATGCGCCAGAAGAAAATCAAAATGCCGGTCAAGTGTATAACCTATTCCTCCATACGACTGACTGAAATCAAAGGATTCCTTCTCCAGAAATTTCACTTTCCCCTGCCCGGGAACAACAGTATCCCTTCGAACAAGACTATCCACATGATTCACGTATCGCGCCTGATTCTCATGAAAGCCGGAATAGAAATAAAATTTATTCTTTACACTTCCCTGAACCAATACTCCTTTAGTATTTACGAAAACATTTCTTCCATCTTCCTTATCCTGTCCGAGCTGAAGATTAAAAACAGGATCAATGGACAACAACAGATCATCTTTGTCGACCTGAATTAAATGTTCTTTGAATAATTTTCTCCCCACCCAGGTGGAGAAAAATTTTCCTTTCCCGGTATGTGGTGAAAAGACAGAATCATAAGGCATGATCTTTTTCAATTCCAATACTGAATAGGGTTTGATGGCAGAATGAAAGCCACTGGTATCCCTTGCAATGAAAGATCCAATTCTTGTATTCATATCCCTGTTCAGTGAGAACAACCTCTCCTGAGCTGAAACAGAAACAGATAGAATAAAAAAAATAAATAATAAAAGCGGACGCACACGTTTCATGAAGGTATTCCGGTTTAGGAGAATGAGAAGTCAGGTTTTAATAAGCTTTGTCTGCTCCCAGTCAATCCTCTGATCAGCAGTAGGAATATCTACAAAGTTATAATCCTCCAATAACCTGTGGAGTTTTTTTTCAGAACTTTTCAAACCTGTATATGACATAAACTGTCTTACGAATGAAAGTGACCTGATGCGTGGTTGACCCGGATCAAAATCACGCGGATGAAAATAGGTCATAACATAATCAACTTGATTAAAGCACCGTCGAATGACAGGATAAGGCAGTAGCCGGAAATACCCACCACCTGAAAACACCATATCCTTTCCAAAAATTTTAACTGTATTCATTGGCAACTCCTTGATCCAGGTACCCTGAACAGATATTCTGCAAGGCTTTGAACTTCCAAAGTCAGGAAAACCTCCGTGTGACCTTTTTGCAGGAAACACAGAACTATCTGCTTTAAAACCACACTCTAATAACAGTTCAAAAAACCATGGAGTATTCTTCATAACCGAGAAACCGGGAGCACGGTACACATTTACTTCTTTTCCAATCAAATCTTCCAGTTCCCTCCTTGCCCGGACTGTATCTTCTTTAAACCTTGCAGGGCTTTGTGTGTAAATTAATTCATGCAGATCGGAATGACAGGCAATATGATGGGATTCTGAAATTCTTTTGATAAGTGCAGGATGCTTTCGGGCCATCCAGCCCAGACAGAACCAAGTTGCCTTTTGATCTTTCGATTCTAAAATATCCAATAGTCGTTGAGCATTATTCTCAATCCGGGATTCAAACTTTTCCCACTGCCCGGGACTTGCCGTAGTGCTATGATCAAGTATATGAAACCAGTCTTCGAAGTCTATGCTAAGGATATTCATGATGATTCAATAAAATTATTGGACACAAAAAAGCCCCTTGGAAGGGGCTTTAAGGCAAATATTGTAATGAAGAGGTTATGCCAATCTTACATTAACGGCATTCAAGCCTTTTTTACCTTCCTGGAGATCGAATACTACTTCGTCATTTTCACGAATTTCTTCTTTCAAGCCAGTTACATGTACGAACACTTCTTTATCAGAACCGTTCATTTTAATAAATCCGAAACCTTTTGTTTGGTTAAAGAATTTTACTACTCCATTTTCCATTGTTACAAGTATTAAATAATTAATTTGTGCAAATGTAATACGTTATCTGATTACAACCTAATGAAAAGAATATTAATCAGTTAAATCTTTATAAACTACTCCTTTGCGCCACAATTAGAGAATGATCCGGATAATATTATCGCATACCAGATTGATTTTCAGCTAAAAAATATCATAATCACCAAAAGTGAAAAACCATGACTTAAAATTACGGAGTTGCTCATATTCAGGCGTTTTCTCATGAATGCGGAGAATTAGATCCAACTGTTGTGGCAGAAAGCGCTCCGGCACCTTATAAAATCCCGCTTTTTTGAGAAAATTGAATTCCCTGGTTCCACTCTGCATAGCACCAATAATAAGTTCAATATCATTCTTCTCCAGGAGATCAAAAAGATGCGTGAGGATCGGATCAGCTGACTCAAGTTCGTCAGTACAAATGAAATCCATGAGAATTCCACATTTCAACCCATAAATTTCCCGTGTTCGAATTACAGCTAAAGCATTCATTTTCCCGTCTTTAACTGACTTGAACAAGTGATACTTTCTGATAGGAATATCGATGTATCTCCAACGGATATAATCCAGAGATCTCAGGGTGGCCACTTTTTTTTCAGCAATAAATTTCTTCAGGAAACCATCGTAAAGATTCTTATCAAGATTTGGATTGAACCAAGAAATTCCATTCGCTTTTCGGGCTGCTATTATTTCCGCTTTCAGCTCTATTTCAACACCGTGCTTAAGTCGTTTTTTGGTAAATAAATGCCAAAGTACGGTCTTAGGCTTAAAAGTCTTCATTATGAAAGGGACTCTTCCAAGATCTTCAAAATTAAGTTTATCAATAAAAACAGGATGAGAGTTGGCATTAGGAATACCGAGAGTAAAGACGCATTTATTTTTAATACAGGCTAAATAGGTTAATTCAGCAAGCTGTGGAAACAAGGTATTCCCCCTATGCATCGGATGCGTAAGTGTATTTATTGAAAGTGAGCCCTTAAGAATTTTCCCATTTATTGTGTAATTATGAGGAATAACAAGATACTGGGCAACAAATTTTTCACCCTCTGAAGCGACATATATTATTGCTTTACCATCAGGATTGTCTTCATACTCCCACTGCAAAAAAGCTTCATTGGATATTTCCCGACCGGGATAGGTAGATTCGGTCAAACGTATGAGTTTTCCGTAACCGGTATCAGTGAACTCTTCTAAGCTATAAGTGATGTCTTGTTTCATATAATTCCAGCAAGAGTTGCTTATACCGGCGTCCGATCTCAGACCATGAATAATTTGTCATCACACGGTTCAAGGATGCATGTTGAAAAGATTCAATAGTTGTCCGGGGCATTTTTTCTACCTCAGCCAACAATTGACTTAAATCTTTCGCATTACGAAAATACAATTGTTCTGTGGAATTTACTTCATGATTGAAAATATTATCATGACATATGCAAAGGCAGGATGCTGCCATAGCTTCCAGAAGTGCTGGATTGGTTCCACCAACACTATGACCATGTAAATATGCAAAGGCCCCGCTCCTAAGGCTGTCCAGAATGTGTTTATTATAAATAGCACCTGCAAAAATGACCCCTGGATCCTGATTCTTCTTCAGGTTTAGTACATAAGCCGTATTATCTAATCCTCCAACAATCAGTAGTTTTTTGTTCGTTCTTGCCAGATTAAATCCTTCGATAATTTCCCGGATGTGATTCTCGGGAACCAGACGTGCAACGACTAAATAATAAGAATCCTTACTCAAACCATACTCGTCCAGATATGACTGCTGGAAAGGAAGTGCCATTTGCGCTCCATAAGTGATCACCTGAATCTTTGCAGGAGAACAAGCAAGACTATCTCTCCAGTACACACCAACCGCCTCTGAATCAGCAATGACAAAATCACTGAAAATTTTAATAAAACGTTGAGAGATGCGAACAAATAATTTTTTCAAATAAGAATATTTTGCACGTAAATGTTCCAATCCATCTACGTTGGTAATGAGAATGCTGTTTCTACTCTTAAAAAATGGATAGAATATCGCGGCTCCTACTCCACATATCAGAATAATATCATATAAACCTGCAGCTCTCCTTAAAGAGTTAAAATAAAACAACAACGGATTCTTACTTTTCCTGTAATCAGACTCCTCAATCCTTATCTTTCCTGAATTTGAAAGCCCACCGGCATTTCCTTTTTCTCCAATGACTACCACATCATGACCTGCTTCAGAGAGGATAAGAGAAAGTTGTTGAACGAAGGTTTCAAAACCTCCGTATTTTGCCGGTATACCTCTTGAACCGATAAGTGCAATTTTCATATCAGGAAAATAGAGCTTTAAATTGTACGGCAATTTTTTTCCAATCATGGTGAACACGAATTGTTTTCAGGGCTTCTTTAGACAAACTTTCCCTCAAAGTTTGATCTGAAAGCAACCGATCAATTGCTTCACTTAACTGAGCTTCATCTGATGGCTCAACGAGCAATCCGTTCTTTTCATGCTTTATTGTCTCTTCAAATCCCCTGAGTCGCGAAACGATGACAGGAAGTCCATAAGACATGGCCATTAGCAAAACTCCGCTTTGATAAATACGGGTGTAAGGTAAGACAATGATATCCGCTGCCCGAAACAGCAGATCCCGCTCTGTGTTACTAATTTGCCCTATCCTTAATTGAATATCCTTTGGTTCTAATTCATCATCAATAATTTTTTGAAATGGAGCAAAAGACGGAATTCGAAGACGACCTGCAATAATCAGACGGACATCAGCATGAATGCTTTTCCAGGATCGAAGCAAGATATCGAGTCCTTTTGTTGGTTTTATCATACCAAAAAACAAAACGATATTCTTGTTTTTCTGCAGTCCCAATTGAGAACGGGCTTCGGTTCTATTAAGACCATTTGAAGCCAATGATAAAAAATCACCGTGTGGAATGATATGTACTTTTTTTACCGCTGACTTTGATATTAACGCGCACAATTCATCGGATACAAACTTGTTGTGGACTACAAGTATATCAACGAATTGCTCACATATTCTCTTTAAGCGTGCTTTATTTGTTGTATTCACAAAACTTTCCACATCATGTACGATGACAATAGCTTGCATTCCTTGCTCCTTTACTTTCCGTATAATCCATTCATCCATCCGGTTAAAATGAAAAACATGCAGGATAACCGAGGAACATCCTATTCGTTTAGCATGTCGAAGTACACGAATGTATCTAAGCGGTTGCAATAATATGCCGGAAAATTTATGTCCAATGGAATCAGAAAAAAAAGCGAATGAATTTTCAGGACAATCTATGAGGGTAAAATTTGAATATAGAAATGTCTCCACCTCAAGGTTTCGTAATGCCGACAAGAGCCCGGTATTATAAGAATCCATTCCGGCCTTAGTTCCAATGGGATCAATGATTGCAATTTTTGTTCTCATAACGAGGAGTCCCTTTGTTTTAACCATCCTGAAAGATCTCTTCCGATGAGCTCCTGCAGTTTCAGTATATCCTCCCTATAAATGGAACGGAGATATACTTCAGTTTCAGGAAGGAGCGAAAATGATTTATTCGATTGGCTGTTCCAACGATCAAACTGTTGTCTGATCCCCTTTTTCCAATTATCAGGGAACTGATTTAAGACATGAAATTTTAACCGATTCTCTGAAGTGACTAATCGTCCTAAAAAATTCCACCTTGGTTCATAGGAAGAATTAATTTCTTTTTGAATATTAAATACATGATGATCATCCACTCCAAGAAAACGACAGATCACCTGCAACATTCCTTTAGGATCATTAATCATGTCCTCAAGCAATATAATCTTTACGAATTTGAAGTTAGCCAGATACGCTTTCACTTGCATGAAATACATTCCTCTGTCCGTGTAAAAATAATCGAAACTATACCCTTGCTCTTTTCTTACAACTTCCGCTGCAATGGCCTCTTCAAAACTCAGGTCTTCTCGACCGTCGCGCACGCGCCACATATACTGCGAAAAAGCGCGATAAACTGGATTCCTCAAAAGTATCAGAATCTTTAATTCCTTATGATCAGGATGGTAATGCATGATGTTCCTGATTGTATTTTCATAAAGATATAAGTAGGGTGTTGAAATCTCTCCACAAATCTGTCCTTCTTTCGCGGCATCGAAGAGCCGGAAATACTTCTCAGGTGAGTGAATCGCGAAAGAAAATTTTCCTTTTTTATAATCGGGCTTTTCCTCCGGAAAGGAAAAAAAACATGGCTCTTTCCTCCCCGGAACAAATAATGAAGGATGTTGCCGAAGGTAATAATGTAAGGAGGTAGTCCCGGCTCTTGCGGCACCCACACCTAAAAAATGTGGAGGCTTCATGTCGTGGATATTTTTATAGATTCCTTTGTAGAATCAGAAGTGAAGTAATAATACCGAAAATAATACAACAAACAAACCAGAAACATAATGCTGCTTGAGTCACGAATGTTTACAGCCGAGAAGAACATACTCAGAAAGAAAAAGAGAAGCATGTATTCAATCGTTTTGAAAAATACATGATTGGATTGCACCGAGCGGGACATGCTTAGTGAAAAATAATAGGGCAAATAGATAAGTGCGGTTCCTATAAATCCGAACACAAAAATATTTCCCAGTATTCCGATATCTACCGGATAAAAATAACCCAGGATCTCCTGCCAGCCTCCGTTCCATTGATTACTGATAAATCCATTACCAAGAAGAGGGTTTCTGCTGATGTAATCAAGTGCGGTGTTAAATTCCATAAAGCGTACCGCTGAAGAAGCCTCATCCGGTGCTTCACCCATAAATACATTGAAGACATTTTGATATAATACCTGATATTTATCAAAGAGAGCAGTATAACCAAGCGATATCAATACAAGTACCGCGAGAGCCATTAAACTTCCATATAAGAGCGTGTTCCTGATCTTTTCTTTAAGTGAAAAATTTCTGAAAAAATAAATCAGCAAAGTGAATGCTAGCACCACAAGAGTGGTTCTGGATTGAAGAAAATAAACCAGATAAAAAAGTATTAGCAGAACAATTATCATGTAAGCTCCTTTTTTTTCATGAGAGACTTTGAACAAAGAATAGAAAAGAAGCATTAATACCAGAGCGAACTGAAAGCGATACCGATAACCTCTAATGGGGCTAAAGGCAACAAACTCCAGCTGTTGAAAATTCCGGGGATCTACAAAGAGGAAGAAAAAATAAAAAATTATCAGCAGAGACAGACTGAGAACAACAAAAGAGCGCTCAACCTGCAGAATGGTAATCCACCTGTTTCGCAGGAGGGAAATAAGCAAAATGCCGGATAATGAAAGTAAAACGGAACGCTGTGCCATTATTCCATAGTAATAAGGCTGATTAAATACTTTATGTCCCTGATAGGCAGAAAAAAAATTCACAAAAACAAAAACCCACATGAGTAAGTCGAGACGGGTGATGCGATGCTCCCGGAAATGAACAAACAAATTTAATATATAGTATATAGTCAGCGTTATAATCGCGAAAGTAGACAATCCCTGATGCAGTGTATCCAGAGGAAGCGTGGCAAAAACACGAAAAGTAGATGTAAATATTAATACCAGTATTGAATAAGCCAATACAGGATGCAAACGTGAGTAAGAAACAGAATGTTCATTCATAATCAGGAAGAGTGATCGGACTTCCAACAACGAAAATACAAATACTACCCCACATAGAGCTTGTGTATTCAGATCATTTCACCCATCTGCATTCAATCTCCTCTGATAATAAAAGTATAAAATCCGAAATGACGTTTAACCGCAAGGACACAAGCGAGATTCCAAACCAGTATGCCCAAACCCTGAGCCATGCTGACCCCCAAAATACCATATTCTGGAATCAGGATAAAACAAGCCAGAACATTTATGCTAGCAGAGAAAATCGCTATGTTCCTTAAAATAGCCTGCTTTCCTGTCATGTTAAGAATTTGTCCCGGTAATCCGGAAAGTACTACAATTAGTTGTCCACCGAGCAAAATATACAATGATACTTCATTACCGGGAAATTCCTTTCCGAATACACTTAATATAAACTTAGGAAAAAAAGCGAGGATAACGAACAAGGGTAAGGAAGTGAGGAAAATCAATTTCGCCGCGTCCTTCGCATGTCTCTTCAAACTATGTTTATCATTAGAGGCAAAGGCTTCAGCAAAACGAGGCATGGTGATGCTGTTTATTGCCAGAAATGTGATGTTGGTAAAAACAGATATCCTCACCAGTGCATTGAAGACACCGACATCCGCTTCCGAGCTGTAAGATGCAAGAATCAATGTTCCAGCCCAGGACATAATAAGTTGCATAATCGTGGTGGTAAACATAGGTGCTGACACACGCATTAAAGCCGGAGCACTAATCACTGATTCAGCCTTATGTTCCCTGAACCGGCTATACCGGCTCCAGCTAAAATAGCTTAAGATTCCTGCGAGAGCTATACTGATAAACTGTACAAAAACCGGAATGAACATGTGAACTTTTCCTGAGAAATATGCAAGGATAAGCAGCAAGAGAGCAATCGTTGAAACTGCGGCAGTTTGAAAAAAAGTATAGCTACGGACTTTCTTAAGACCTCTCACACATTCCGAATGAATAAGCAAGAGAACAAGCGGCATAGTCAGCCAGGCATTTATTCTAAGTATCGGGGCCAGATAAGGTTTATGGAAAAGTGAGCCGGCCATCCAATCGGCTGTAAAATATAAAATGAAGGATAGCAGAAGAGTTGCAGGCAGAATCATTTTCAGGGCAGTGATATACGTCCCTTTAATACCTGAATAAGATTTCTTGAGTGCAAACTCAGCGACAAATCGCATTAAAGCAACATCCAAACCCAATTTACCTAAGTTGGCTGCAAATACCAGAATGGCAAGACAAATAGCTACGATACCTAGTGCTCCCGCCCCGAAATAACGTGAAGTAACGAGTGTTACCAAAAAGCCGGTTCCGGTGCCTATGATCCGCACAAGCAGGGAAAAAAAACTCGTACTGATCAGCTCCCGGTAATCAGAATCTGACCTGTACTTAGATAAAAACTGCCGGAACTTAGCGGGCAATAAACCAATCATTTATCAGGTTGATTTTGTTATAAGGCAGCTCTTCTCCGGACGGATAGCTGTAAATGTTTTTTCCTACGGCCTTCAAAAGTGCATGACCTGCTGCTGTATCCCACTCCATACATGGACTGAATCGGGGATAGAGATCGGCCTTCCCCTCTGCCAGCAAGCCGAATTTCAAGGCACTACCTACTGAGAGAAATTCCAGTCTGCTGTGATTCTTCTTCAATTCATCAACAAACCTTTGAGTTTCCACTGACAAATGGGAACGACTGACCAAGACCTTGAGGGGGTCGGAATCAGTAATTTTGGGAGCAGCGTTCAACATAAAATCGCTCAGATAAAAATCTCCGGAATGAAATGAGTCATAAGCATGGATGATATGATACGCCTTTCCTTCCACCGCTGCATACAAAACATCTTTTGCCGGAATATAAATAACTCCAAGGATAGGTGAATTATCAACTATTAAAGCAACATTTACGGTAAACTCGCCATTTCTCTTCACAAACTCTCTGGTACCATCCAGAGGATCCACACACCAGTATTTGGATCAGTGCTTGCGTATTTCGTAATCCAGCTCAACACCTTCTCCACTTAATACAGGCAATTCAGACTGAGCCAATCCACTAAAAATTACATCATGTGATTTTGTGTCGGCCAAAGTCAGAGGAGAATTATCATTCTTGTGATCAACAACAAAATTTGTTTTGTAAACCTTCATAATCTCCTGTCCACCGTCCAGTGATACTTTGCAGGCTAAAAGAAGAAGATTATTTAAATCCATCTGTTCACTTATTTCATATTTTCCAGATGCAAAATTTCAGGTACTGATCAAACCTTTCAGGTAATTGCATCGCTTTTCATCAAAGGATCATTCCTGCTCCGACTGTTTCGTTGGTAAAATCATCAATGAGAATCACACTACCTGTATTTCGATTACGCCGGTAACTGTCATAATAAAGTGGTTGTGCAGTACGTATCTGTATCCGACCAATATCATTCATTAAAAATACCTTATCATTTTCAATTCTTCGCAAGGTATTAATATCAATTTTATAGCGAATATCTTTCACCATGCAGGATGTTTCACGCGTTGTATGACGGAGCGTATACTTACTTTTCACGGAAAGCGCTTTTTCGTTTAGCCAGCAGATCATCATTTCAAGATCTTGGCCGATTTGAGGAGTATTATTCTCCCTGACAATCATATCTCATCTTCCAATGTCAAACTAATCTTCAAGTCGCAGTGCGAAACTCATTGATG
>CAYHFJ010000050.1:0-19008 GCA_964355885.1 uncultured Flavobacteriales bacterium | reverse complement strand
ACATAATTTGTTCCGTTCTGTCGCTTAGGTTTTGGGCTGAAGCCCGTCTGAAAATATTATACTTACCTCACCCGGAGCTAAAGCACCGGGCTATTCAAATCCCTTGGTTTGAATTAATTCTGTTTTATGACATAAGCCTTTATCCTGCATTAGCACGGAACATTAAAGCTCCAACAGTCAGGTTTGTACGCGGATCAATTAAAATTGCACCTCCATTCAACTTGTTTTCCTGGTAAAGATCAAAAGCTAGCGGTTCAGCCGTTTTAAGGACAATCCTTCCGATATCATTTAATTGAAACGTATCAGTTTCAATCTTCTCAAGAGTATTTATATTAACCTTGTGAAGGATCTCACGGATCTTACATTTGGTAACCTTACTGTTATGTTGGATCAGATACATAATAGAGGAATCCAGCGGACGAGTATCCATCCAACACAGGTCTGCCTCAATTTCTTGTGAAAGCATGGGCTCATGGGAAGTATTAACTAAAATATCACCGCGGCCAATATCAATATTATCCTTCAGGTGAAGGGTTACAGACATTCCCGACTGTGCCCCCTCCTGTTCTGAAAAATCGGTTTCTATTTTACTGATCACTGATCGGATTCCGGATGGCAGAACCGTGATCTTATCATTTACATGAAAACTACCGCTTAAAATACGACCCGCATATCCGCGATAATCATGAAGCTCATCCGTTTGGGGCCTGATCACCCATTGTACAGGCATGCGTGCCTGATGCGACAGTACTGCTTCATTCACCTCGATTGTTTCAAGATGATCAAGCAGGCTTTTCCCTTGATACCAGGACATTTTATCTGATTTATTTACAATATTATCTCCCTTAAGAGCACTTACCGGGATATAGGTTACCTCCTTCAGATTAAGTTTAACCGCAATAGCAGCATAAGCTTCTTTTATTGAATTGAAAACATCTTCGCTGTAAGCCACCATATCCATCTTATTGATACAGACAACCACATGCTTAAGTTCAAGAAGGGAAACGAGGAAAGAATGTCTGATGGTTTGTTCCACTACACTATTACGGGCATCCACCAGAATTATCGCAAGATCAGAATTAGATGCTCCTGTAACCATATTACGGGTATACTGGATATGTCCGGGAGTATCGGCGATTATAAACTTCCTTCTGTCAGTCTGAAAATATTTATAGGCCACATCAATGGTAATGCCCTGCTCACGCTCGGCCTTTAAACCATCAGTTAATATAGCTAGGTCAATAGTTCCATCATCATTCTTACGGTTCGACTGCTGCAAAGCCTCAAGCTGATCGGCAAGAATTGACTCACTATCATAAAGCAGACGGCCAATTAATGTACTCTTACCGTCGTCTACACTTCCCGCTGTAAAAAATTTAAGTAAATCCATATTAAAAATATCCCCCCTTCTTACGATCTTCCATGGCAGCTTCGGATACTTTGTCATCCATTCTGGCGCCTCTTTCACTGATTTTTGAAAATTTGATCTCTTCAATAATGTCATCGATCAGATCTGCATCCGATTCCACAGCTGCTGTACAGGTCATATCCCCCACAGTTCTGAAACGAACATTCTTGCGCTCGATATGATCCTCATGATCCATGTTAAGAAACTCAGCTGCAGCCATTAGCTGGCCATTTCGGGTAATAACCTCCCGCTCATGTGCAAAATATATTGATGGTAGTTCGATTTTTTCCCTTCGGATATAATTCCATACATCCAGCTCAGTCCAGTTACTGATCGGGAAAACTCTGACATTTTCTCCTTTATGGATTCTGCCATTATAAATGTTCCATAATTCCGGCCGCTGACGCTTGGGATCCCATTGTCCGAATTCATCACGAACTGAAAATATTCTCTCTTTTGCGCGAGCCTTTTCCTCATCCCTGCGGGCACCGCCAATACATGCATCAAACTTATATTCGGCAATAGTGTCTAGCAAAGTAACGGTTTGCAATGCATTTCTGCTCGCATTCTTTCCGGTCTGTTCAATTACCTTTCCCTGATCAATTGAATCCTGAACATATCCTACAATAAGTTTCTCTCCAATCCTCGAGATCATATCATCGCGGTAGGAAATTGTTTCAGGAAAGTTATGCCCGGTATCTATATGCACCAGAGGAAAGGGAAACTTTCCGGGTCTGAATGCTTTTTCAGCAAGTCTGACCAATGTTATCGAGTCCTTTCCCCCAGAAAATAATAAAGCGGGTTTTTCAAACTGGCCGGCAACTTCACGCAATATATATATTGCTTCGGATTCCAGCTGGTCTAAATAAGTTGTATCCTGTTTATTCATATTAAATTATAAAATCGCATTGTAATGCGTAAAATTTTGATTCATCTTGTTCAGGAAGAATGTAATCCACATTCTTTTTTATCCTGATCTTCCCACCACCAGCGACCGGCTCTGAAGTCTTCACCTTCTCTAACCGCACGGGTACAAGGCGCACATCCAATACTCGGGAAACCCTTGTCGTGCAATGGGTTATAAGGAATATTGTTTTCGTGGATATATTCTTTAACCTGATCCAATGACCAATCGAAAATAGGATGGAATTTAAGGATCTGATTTGCATCATCCCACTCAAGCGGATCCATGTGTTCCCTGTTCAATGATTGCTCAGCACGTATACCGGTGATCCAGCAAGCATTTCCGGCAAGGGCACGTTTCAAAGGCTCGATCTTCCTGATTCCGCAACATTCCTTACGGTTCTCCACAGAATCATAAAAACTACTGGGGCCTTTCGAACTGACTAATTTTTCTACCTCTTCTGTATGAGGATAATAAGCATGAATGGGCTTCCCATACATTTCCAGCGTACGGTTCCAAATATAATAAGTCTCAGGAAACAATCTGCCTGTTTCGAGGGTAAATACTTTAATCGGGAGATTGTTTTTAAAAATAATATGCGAAATCACCTGATCTTCCCATCCAAAGCTTGTCGAAAAAATTACTTTTCCGGGAAAAGCGTTCAACAGATATTCCAGCGATTGCTGAATCCCTAAACCTTTGATTTCCTGAAGTATTTTTTCCAAACTGTTCATTATATTTTAATTTTTCGAGTTATCGAGTGCCTGTGTCAGATCTTCAAGGATATCATCAATATCCTCCAGACCAACAGATATTCTGATACTACCGGGGAAAATTCCAATTTGTGCCCTTTCAGCATCACTTAATTTAGAATGTGTTGTTGAAGCAGGATGAGTCGCTATGGAACGGGTATCTCCAAGATTCGGTGATAACAGAATCATTTTCAATGCATCCATAAATCTTTTTCCGCGTTCAAAACCTCCCCTAACGATAAAAGTAACAATACCTCCACCTTGTTTCATCTGGCGTTTAGCGAGCTCATATTGTGGGTGCGACGGCAGATGAGGGTATCTTACTACTTCTACTTCAGTATGCTGTTCCAGGGTTTCTGCGACTTGAAGTGCATTGCTGCAATGTCTGTCCATCCTTACCGGAAGTGTTTCAAGGCTCTTGGAAAGGGTCCAGGCATTAAAAGCTGACATCGCCGGACCAGTATGGCGGATAAAGAACATCAGCTCTTTCAAAAGATCTTTACGACCAACTACCACTCCTCCAAGCACTCTCCCTTGACCGTCCATATATTTGGTCGCCGAATGGCTTACCAGATCAGCGCCATATTGTATCGGTTTTTGAAGATAGGGTGTGGCAAAACAATTATCTACGTTTAAGATGAAATCATGCTTTTGTTTTAATTTACCCAACCATTCAAGATCAACCAACTCAAGTCCGGGGTTAGAAGGTGTTTCAAGAAATACCATTTTGGTTTCAGGGCGCAAAGCAGGTTCAAAATCTTCCGGTTTTGATGCATCTACATAAGTTGTAGTAATGCCCCATCTTGGAAGCAATTGGGTGAATAACTGATGCGTAGAACCAAATATTGAGCGGAAAGCAACGATATGATCTCCGCTGCGAAGCAAACCTGCAATCGAAGCAAAAACAGCCGCCATTCCAGATGAAAAAGCCAATCCCGCTTCAGCACCTTCAAAATCACGCACTTTATCAATGAACTCCGTTGTATTTGGGTTAGAATAACGTGAATAGATATTTCCTTCTATTTCATCAGCGAACATAGCTCTTCCATGTTCCGCATTATCGAACACAAAACTCGAGGTCAGATAGATTGGCACTGAATGTTCCTTGTTTGAGGTACGTGCTGCCTGAGTCCGTATGAGCTTGGATTTTTCTTTCATTATACTGTAGGATTTCGGCAAAAATACTTAATTAAATAAAATTAATCAGGGTGGTGATAATTGATTTAAGACTCACAACAATAACAATTACACTTACTGCAATCATGATTGCTTTAACCGAAATTTTATTAGACAAACGAGCTGCTATAGGCGATGCAATTGCACTGCCGATAACCAGGCCCAATACCGCATCCCAGTATACATTATTCAGCATTGTGATAAATGCCAGCGAACTCATCAATGCGATGAAGAATCTCGAAAGTTTGACTGTCCCCAAAGCATAACGGGCATTACGTCCTCCTGCAATAAGTGATGACAAAACAATCGATCCCCAGCCGCCGCCGCCAACCGCATCAATAAAACCTCCTCCAAAACCAAGTAAACGAATATTTTTAATTTTAGATGCAATTTTTTTACGATTTATCTTAACTGCTTTAAGCAGAATTACTATTCCAAGAATTAAAGTATACAATGACACAATCGGCTTGGTTATATAACTATAATGTTCAAGCGATGAAAGCAGAACCGCACCAAGTACTGCTCCTATCACACCCGGAATAAGCAATAGCCAGAATAACCGCATATTCACATTTTTCATTCTAAAATGCATCCAGCCTGCAATACCATTACTCAGAATCTCTGAAACATGCACTGCGGTACTTGCTGATGCCGGTGGAATACCCATCGACAAGGAAAAAGTTGTGGAAGTAACGCCATATGACATTCCTATTGCCCCGTCAATCATCGCAAAAATAAATCCGGCTATCAGGAAATAATAAAAAGTTGGATGTATTCCCTCCACATACGCCCGGAATGCAGGATTATTAAACCAGAATAGTCCGAAAATCAACAGAATACTTAAAAAACCTGCACCCCATATTGCCCAGCGCATTCTTCTACTGGCAGGTTGCTCAGCTGCAGGGGTGACAAGGATTGCAGTAGCCTTATTTAACTCCTTCACTTTATGTGCAAAATCACCATTAAGTGTATTTCTTAATGCGTTCATTTGCTGCAGGGAAAGATCCAGCTCATCAGGCAGATTCTCCTGAAAAAGTTCTTTCAGACGCTTGGCAATTGTTGGGGATTTTCCATTGGTCGAAATGCCAATTTTCAGATCACCCTTTTTTACAATTGAACCCAAATAAAAATCGCATAGTTCAGGTTTATCAGCCACATTAATCAGTAAATTTAGCTCACGGGCCAAGCTTCTGATCTCTGCATTTAATGTGTTATCCCCGGTAGCCAGAATGACCAGATCTTGCCTAAAAAGGTCATTTGATTCAAACTTCCTGTGAATAAGTTTTACTTCAGGATAAGCTGCAACAAAATCCAAAAGCACTGGCAGAAAGGTTTCTGAGACAATAGTAATCTTGGTTTCGGGACTGTTTAATAATACGGCCTGTAATTTTTCAAGCCCGATATTGCCGGCTCCAACCAGCAAAACCTTAAGCTGATTAAGCTTAAGGAATACCGGAAAAAGTTGATTTCCCTCCTCTTTTACTTCAAGGCTATTCTTGCTCTGAAAGTTCATAGAATGCCTTAATTGGCTGAAATTTTGAATGCAAGCCTACAACTTCCCCGAAGATAATTAAAGCCGGAGAATCAATTTTATGATCCTGAGCAGTTTCAAAGATTGTTGCGGCTGTAGCAACAACTATTTTTTCATTTGCCATTGAACCGTTCTGAATTACTGCAGCCGGAAGCCTGCTTTTACCTGCGGAAACAAATATTTCAGCAATCTCCTTTAATTTTTTAACGCCCATCAAAACAACAATTGTTGCATCTGTTTTTGCAGCAATATAAAGATCTTTAGAAATTTCCCCTGAACTGGTTGTTCCGGTGACAACCCAAAAACTTTCGCTTGCACCACGATGAGTAAGCGGTATTCCCTGAAGTGCAGGGACAGATATGCTGCTTGAAATTCCCGGTACAACTTCTGTTTGAATACTGTACGATGCAGCCATTTCCAATTCCTCAAAACCACGTCCGAAAACAAATGGATCTCCTCCTTTCAAGCGAACAACGTGACCGTAGTTCAAGGCATAATCAATCATCAGCTTATTCACCGCTTGCTGAGAATAGGAATGATCACCGGAACGTTTACCTACATATACCTTTATAGCATTTTCAGGTGCAAAATCAAGCAATTCACTGTTTACCAATGCATCATACAAAACTACATCTGCAGATTTCAGAATACGCACACCTTTCAAACTGATCAGTTCTGCATCACCGGGGCCAGCACCAACCAGCGTAATTCTTGGTTCTTTAATTTTATTGCTTACCTGAGTTTGTATCATGACTGAATAGCCTCCTTTGCTACCTTAATTCTATTTATAAAATCAACTGTTGTACCTACATAATGCTGAGCAAATTCAGCTGATGGCTCATGTTTATTTATTTGCAAGACCAGATCACTAAAGCTTCCAAGGCCTTCAAGAATACTGCTTTCTTTATATTGTTCGTCAAAATCGCGAATAATCCCCGTTTGAGTACTGCTGTTAATGCCTTTATCTAATAACATGGCTTTCGCACTGCTAATGAATACGCTATAGGCATGATATATTGAATCTGAGTATGCCTGCGCATCAAATGATTCAACAGACCATTGCAGTTTCTCTTCAGCCTCAAGCAATAAAGTTGAAACCAGATCGATCATCACTCCGGCACATTCCCCAACACCAATGGCTGTTTCGAAGGTCTCTTCATGTCCCCAGTCGATAAACTCATCAGGAGTAAGTGTACTCAGATCTGCCAATGGTTTTAATAACTGATAAAAATGATCCTTTCCCTTTCGGTCATAATATTCGTTGAAAAGTTCATTTTCATGCTTATTCTGCTTGTAATTATCCAGCACAAACCTGACAACATCTTTTGTTCTTTTAGACGGAATTTTAATCACCTTATCCGCTGCCCGGCCCAGGCCATCACCAAAAGTTCCGCCACCGAGTAAAACCTGTGCAGCCGGGACTACCTTTCCGGCTGCCTTTAATGAACTACCATGAAAGCCAATCTGAGCAAGTCCATGCTGACCACAACTGTTCATACATCCGCTAATTTTTATCTTAATATCCTGATTGTCAAGTAATTCATCGTATTCTTCAGAGATAAGATCTTCAAGAACCCGTGCTAATTCGGTACTGTTTGAAATTCCAAGATTACAGGTGTCGGTACCCGGACAAGTTGTAACATCACCCACACTATCAAATCCGGGTTTAACAAAATCCAGTTCTTTTAAACGTTCAAAAAGAAGGGGTAAAGTCTCTTTTCTGGCAAACTTTAAAAGCAAGCCCTGATTAATAGTAATTCGTATTTCATAAGCAACAAGTCCATTGATAGCTGCAATAAACTTTCTGGCTTTGTCTGTTGGAATGTCTCCGGTAGTAACTTTAATGTAAATTCCATAAAATCCTTCCTGCTTTTGCTCAAATACATTGGTATCCAGCCAACGCTGGTATTGAAA
This sequence comes from uncultured Flavobacteriales bacterium, assembly GCA_964355885.1. Taxonomy (GTDB): domain Bacteria; phylum Bacteroidota; class Bacteroidia; order AKYH767-A; family 2013-40CM-41-45; genus QQVM01. The sequence goes on along the minus strand of CAYHFJ010000050.1, from coordinate 11,323 downwards.
CTGATCTGTGATTTGCGCCTCCGGGAGAGAATTTAATTCAGGAATTTCAGGCAGGGCAATAGTATCACGATTAATAACAAACTTCTTAAAAGGGATTGCTAATTTCTCAGCCTCAATTCGTCCTAAAACCTCCTCAATCCCGAGTTTAGCTACTAAAAATTTCATCCTGGCTTTATTCCTGTTGGTACGCTCGCCATCTCTGTCGAATACCCGAAGGGTAGCCTCAATGAATGGGATCAATTCATCTTCATGTAGAAAATCGTTAATTGCATGAGCTATTGAAGGCTGAGCACCGAGTCCGCCACCAAACAATACCTTAAAGCCGCGAACCTCTTCCCCATCCTTTTTCTGAACCTTTGGAATAAAACCCAGATCATGTATATAGGTGTAGGCAGAATCCGCTTCGGTAGCCGAAAATGCGATCTTGAATTTCCTGCCCATTTCCTGACATATTGGGTTACGCAGAAAATATTTAAAGGTTGCATGAGCATATGGTGAAACATCGAAAGGCTCATTTGGATCAATACCGGCCGTTGAAGAAGCGGTAACATTTCTCACCGTATTTCCACAGGCCTCTCTGAGTGTGATATCATCCTGCTCCAGTTTTGCCCATAATTCAGGTGTATGGTCCAGACTCACATAGTGAATCTGGATATCCTGACGTGTAGTTAAATGGAGATTACTGCTGGCATACTCATCAGAAATATCAGCCATACGTAATAACTGTTTAAAGCTTACCTTACCGAAAGGAAGCTTGATTCGAATCATCTGTACTCCGGGCTGTCGCTGGCCATAAATACCGCGGGCCAAACGAAGGCTACGAAATTTCTCGTCGTGAATCTTTCCTTCACGAAACTCCCTGATTTTCTTTTCGAGTTCAATAATATCTTTCTGTACAATCGGATCTTCTAATTCTGTTCTGAAACTGTTCATTTATTTCTCAAAAAAAAACTCTTCTAATTGCGAAGAGGTTCATGCATACAATAAATTATTTATGTCTGGTTTACTTCAATGATTAATTATGCTCCTAAGACAACAATTCACTTCAATTTCTTTGCAAATATTAGGATCTAAATTTTTCATCGGTCAAATATAATACAAAGTATATAGATATAGTAGACTTTTTTTTAAAAAAAATTATTGATTGTAATTTTTCACCAAATCCTGCTCTCTTTTAATCACATCTGCAATACTGGTTTCGCTTAAAATCTTTACTGTAGCATCTCTAACATCAACAAAAACGTCTCTTACACCGCAGGTTGCTTCATTATCGCATTCGTCGCATTTCTGGTAAAAATTCAAACTAACACATGGAAGAAGTGCAACGGGACCACCGGTGAGACGCAATATCTGAACTACTGAAATCTCAGCAGGGTCTTTTACGAGTCCATAACCACCACCCGAACCTTTTTTACTGAATAAGAGACCGGCATTTCTGAGGTCAAGAAGAATTTGCTCCAAAAATTTTTTAGGAATATGCTCTTCAGAGGCAATTTTAGAAATTTGAATAGGCACCCCTCCAAAATTTTTTCCCAAAACTACAAGGGCTTTTAAAGCATAACGGGTCTTTTTAGAGAGCATTAGTTAGTTGGTTAGTTGGTTAGTTGGTTAGTTTGTTAGTAGATCCTTGTTCATTGTCTAAATTTATTCAAAACCACAACCCGATAGCTATCGGGTTCCAAGTGGATCACTATATGGTCCTGGCCTCCGGCTCTTGTTTCTTGATTCTTGGTTCCTTGTTCCTTATTCCTTGTTCTTGGTTCTTGGTTCTTTGTTCATTTGTCTGTTCAATCGTTATTCTTTATAATTCTACTAACTCTCAAAAGTAAAAATACAGAAATTATCGAAAGCAAGACAACTACATACACAAGAGTGTCATAATGATCCAGGGGACTTAATTTATCATTCTGAACAACAATCATTCCACCCAATGCTGCGGCAAATCCACCAGAAATTTGCTGAAGGGATGAATTTATTCCCATAAATGCCCCTCTGTCCTTTTTTTGAGGCAAAGCTGAGGTGAGGGCAATAGATGGAACCATCCGACTCATGAAGCCAACCTGAAGACCAAGATTCATAATCAGGACAATCCAGAATGAAACAGGACCGAGATTAGCATAAATAATGATCACGAAAATCAGAATTATTGAAGCGATTGCAAACAGGTGAAATTTATCAAAACGATCACTCAATTTTCCAACTATAGGCATAATGGTAAGCGTGCAAATTCCCGAAGCCATGTAAATAAATGGAAGCTGCTGGACCGTAATTTTCAAATTATTAATCACATAGGCACTCCCCCATGGCATCATCATAAAATTACCCAATGAAAGAAATGCGGTTGCCATAAAACCGATACGATATTTGCGTAAAGTCAGAGTTTGCAATAAATGAGCAATCGCATTCTGATCATTTTTTTGCTCGAGATGCTCGGTTACCGGTTTCAATTTAAACACAATAAAGAGCCAGACAAAAATCGACAAACCCACAATCATCAGAAAAGGCGACTGCCAGCCCCATATATTCGCGATATATAAACTTATTGGAATTCCCAGAACCTGACTTGCACCAAAACCCATTTGCAGGAAGCCAAACACCCTGCCTCTTTTCTCGAGTGGAAACAAGTCTGAAACAATAGCCATTGAAATAGAGCCAATCACACCACCAAACAAACCCGTAAATATCCTTGCAGCCAACAGTCTTGGATAAGAATCACTCAATCCACAAAAAAGTGTTCCAACAATAAATCCGATGTAAAAAAATAATAGCAGTTTTTTCCTGTCAAAACGATCAGCGAATCCGGCGGTCAGCAGACCTGAGATACCGGCACTAAAGGCATATGCTGATACTGACAATCCAAACTGGGTAGTACTGAGGTTCATGGATTTCATAAGGAAATCGCCAAGCGGGGAAATCACAATAAAATCGAGGACAACTGTAAACTGTGTAAGCGTAAGAATCAGTATTACAAAAATTTCATACGATGAGAATTTCTGCTTTATGCCAGTAGCTACAGTACTCATCCAGAAATAGTATCAATAATCATGTATCATATACCTCTATAGATTTGGCATTGCAAGATAATGGTTTAAACATTTAATCAGGATGAAATATCAATGCAAATTGCCTGAACCGGGTACACAAAACCTATAAAAATCCCATAAACTGCTACTTGTTCCTTATTCATTGAAATCCTATATTTAATCACACATTACAAAAAAAAGAATCCCATGCATAAATTCATTTGCCTTCTGCTCCTAAGCTGTATCAGTAATTCGGTCATTTCTCAGGAAAGCACTGCCAAAAAAGACAATACAATCTATTATGGAAAAGAATCTTTCATAATCGAGGGAACCGGTGTTGCCGAATCAGAAAAGGAAAGTCCGTACGACCGTTTGCCGGCCTCTTACAAGGATAAAGTCAGAAAGCCGGTTTGGGATTTGTCTAAAAATTCCGCAGGAATCTCCATAAGGTTTAATACGAACTCAAGTTCTGTAAAAGTAAAGTGGGCTTTGCTTAATGATACAAAAATGAACCACATGGCCGAAACGGGCATAAAAGGTGTTGATTTGTATTGTAAAGTTAATGGAGTATGGACCTATGTTAATACAGGCAGACCAACAGCAAAAGAAAATGAAGCTTCTCTGATCAGTGGCCTTAGTCCGGGTGAAAGAGAATTTAAACTCTATTTACCTCTTTATGATGGGACAACCAAAGTGGAAATTGGAATAGAAAGCGGCAGTACGATTACAAAACCTGAAACTGATAAAAAGCTGCCCATTGTTTTTTACGGCACCAGTATTTTACAAGGTGGTTGTGCTTCAAGACCCGGCATGGTATTTACAAGCATCATTTCGAGAAAGTTGAATGTGGATTGCATTAACTTCGGTTTTAGCGGCAATGGAAGAATGGATCCGCCAATGGCCGAGCTTATTTCTGGCATTAAAGCCTCCTATTATGTTATTGACTGTCTTCCGAATATGACCGCCAAGCAAGTGACTGATAGCGTTGTACCATTAGCCAAGGCAATCCGTGCTAAAAATCCGAAAACCCCAATTGTATTTGTCGAAAACGTGGAATATACCAGAGCTAAATTTCAAGCCAGCTTGCTTAACAGTATGAATGAAAAGAATCAGGCTCTGAAAACAGAGTTTGATAAATTGGTAAAAGGGGGCATGAAAGATCTTATTTACATCAGTGCTGAAGGTTCAATCGGAACAGACAATGAAGGTACGGTTGATGGAACCCACCTGACTGACCTTGGATTTCTGCGATATGCCGATTATCTGATTGAGAAATTCAAGGAGAATAATTTGGCTATCAGGTGATTGTAAGGTTTTGAAAATGGTTTTAATTTTGGGTAGAAGTATTAATTATAGTACAGATCATTAGAGTGATTTGAAAAGCAGTTCCAGTGCTTTATGGCTCCTGTAGCCGGGCTCTGCACTGTAGCTTTTGCCATGAGATTTTGTTGTAGTTAGTATAATTGATTCGGCAAAAGGCTGCCGCTTCGATCCCGTTTAGGTAGTTACTATTTTCCCACCTATTTTTGTTAACTCCTAATTTTTATAGTATTGCAATGACCCGGAAAGGGTCAAATGTTTATAGCATTTGATAAGCAGAGAAATCCCGACCCCGGTGGTCGAATGTAACAAAGCGACACATACGACCACCTTCGGGGTCGGAAATGGAAATTTACGGCCTTTCTATAAACATTCGACCACCTTCGGGGTCGATTGGAAGCCTAATTACAGGAGCTAAAATTATCGATACTCGTAAGGGACATAAGTATTTTTAATTTTAGCAAATACATCATTAATGAAATTAATCCCTGATGCGCTTGCAAAGCCTGACAAAAGAACTACAGCAGGGGCTAAGCTAAACCGGGGCGGCAGCGATAGCTTTTTTGCGATCTGGATTTCTGCCTTTTACGATTTTTGATCGCAAAAAACTAAAGCAGAGTACCGGACCGTTTTCACAAATAAACCACTTCAGCACCTTTCCAAAAATTTAAACCAGTAAAAAAATTACTACGGTTTACACCTCACAATATCTTATACCTCTTTAAACACATTTACTGAACACCGCATCTATTGAAAATAGGCGAAGAATCCGTCTATCAAGCTAAATTGTACTGCATCTTCCACTGAAAGTGTATTAAAACCTTCAATCCTACCCTTAAAACCTCTCCTTCAAAAATTTGCCTGTATAAGAGTTCTTCTCTTTGATTAAATCTTCAGGAATTCCTTCAAAAACAACTGTACCACCCTTATCACCTCCTTCAGGTCCTATATCAATCACCCAGTCGGCACATTTAATCACATCCATATTATGTTCAATAACAATAATGGTATTACCCTGAACAATCAAAGCATCGAAAGATTTCAAAAGTTTTTTGATATCATGAAAATGAAGACCTGTTGTTGGTTCATCAAAAATGAACAGGGTTTTGCTGCTGTTGTTTCCCTTAACAAGGAAAGAGGCTAGCTTGATGCGCTGTGCTTCTCCTCCTGAGAGGGTATTTGAAGATTGACCCAGATGCACATATCCTAAACCTACATCAGCCAGAGGCCTGATCTTTGCAAGAATTTTTGGTTCATGATTAAAAAACTCAAGGGCATCGTCAATCGTCATGTCCAATACTTCGAAAACATTCTTCCCATTATAGGTCACATCCAAAACATGCTGCTTAAACCGTTTTCCTTCACAGGCTTCACAAGGCAGGTAAATATCTGCCATAAACTGCATTTCAATTTTTACTTCACCTTCACCCTGGCAAACATCACATCGTCCGCCTTCCACATTGAATGAAAAAGCAGAAGGCTTGAGTCCACCGGCTTTTGCAAGACCCTGGGAGGCAAATAAATTTCTGATTTCGTCCCAAGCCTTCACATAAGTCACCGGGTTAGAGCGCGAAGAACGGCCTATCGGATTCTGATCTACAATTTCAACCTGTTCAATTTTATTGAAATCACCTCCAATAGCATCATAGGCTCCTGTTTGCTCTCCCGAATAATTACCGATCGCCTTCTGAACCGCTGGCTGTAGTATTCGTTTAACCAAAGAAGTTTTTCCTGAACCTGATACCCCGGAAACTACGGTAAGTATATTTAAAGGAAATTTGACATCGACATCCTTCAGATTATTTTCACGCGCGCCTTTTATTTCAATATAATCACTCCATTTACGGCGTTGTGGAGGTATGGCAATAGATTGTCTGCCGCTGAGATACTGCCCGGTCAGACTTTTCTCATCTTTCAATATTTCAGCAAAACTACCTGTAAATACCAGGTTACCGCCATGTGTTCCGGCTTCCGGACCAATATCAATGATATGATCGGCTGCATGCATGATCTCTTCTTCATGCTCAACCACCAGAACCGTATTTCCTACATCCCTTAACGAACGCAATACTTCAATCAGCCGATGCGTATCCCTTGGATGAAGTCCGATACTTGGCTCATCGAGCACGTAAACTGAACCAACCAATGAACTACCTAAGGAAGTGGCCAGGTTAATCCGCTGTGACTCTCCTCCGGATAAGGTATTCGACAACCTGTTAAGCGTGAGATAGCTCAGTCCGACATCATTTAGAAATTTGATACGGTTGGTAATCTCCATTAATAAACGCTTTGCAATCTTTAGTTGTGTTGCATCCAGTTCCAGTCCCTGAAAGAATTCAAGAGCCTTATCCAATGGCATTAACACAATATCGGTAATTGAATGTTTGGCGATTTTTACATAAGATGCATCCTGACGAAGGCGGCTTCCCAAACATTCCGGACAATTTGTCTTTCCTCTGTACCTGGAAAGCATCACCCTGTATTGAATTTTATAGGTTTGTGTTTCCAGCTCTTTGAAAAAATCGTCAAGCCCGCTGAAATATTCGTTTCCTGTCCATAGCAATCGCTTTTGCTCCGTACTTAGTTGATTATAAGAACGATGGATTGGGAAATCGAATTTTAGAGCATTCTTAATCAGTTTATTGAGCCATTCCCCCATTTTTTCACCTCTCCAGGGTGCAATTGCACCATCATAAACAGATTTACTTTTATCCGGAATTACCAGATCTTCATCAATTCCAATAATTTTACCATATCCTTCACAGCGTTTACATGCCCCAAAAGGATTGTTAAAGCTGAAAAAGTTCGGACTGGGATCTTCGAAGCGCAATCCGTCGAGTTCAAAACGATCACAAAATACATGTATTTTATCGTTCACATACAGTAAGCAATCTCCCCTGCCTTCAAAAAATGCAGTTTGAACAGAATCAGCCAATCTGCTCAAAGTCTCTTCATCATCAGATACCGAAACTCTGTCGATAACAATCTTAATATCCACATCGGCGCCCGATTGAGAATTACCGCTTGATTGATCATCCAAAAGTTCTTCAATCTTAGATAAATGATCATTTATCAATACACGGGTGAAGCCTTTTTGTAACAATACAGCCAATTCTTCTTTGAGCGAACGGTTATTGTGAGCATGCAGGGGGCATAAGACCGTTACCTGAGTATCCGGTTCAAGGCCTGACATAAAATTAATCACATCAGTAACTGTGTCCTTTTTCACTTCTTTGCCTGAAACAGGAGAGATCGTCCTGCCAATTCGGGAAAAAAGTAATTTAAGGTAATCATAGATTTCAGTTGATGTACCAACCGTTGAACGGGGATTACTGGTAATTACCTTTTGTTCAATTGCAATCGCTGGGGCGATGCCTTTTATATAATCTACATCGGGCTTATTCATGCGCCCCATAAACTGCCTTGCATAAGATGAAAGGCTTTCAACATATCGTCGCTGACCCTCTGCATAAAGCGTATCGAAAGCCAATGAAGATTTACCTGAACCTGACATCCCGGTTATAACCACCAATTTATTTTTGGGGATAGCCACATCAATATTCTTCAGATTATGGACACGTGCGCCCTTAATGATAATATACTTCTTAGGATCTTTTTCCGCCTCTTTGTTCATTCTAAAACTCCAAACTGCTTTTTTTCGTATATCTATTAAAATATATCAAAATTCGGATTGCAAAAATACAGCTATAAGTACTTATTATCGAGGACAGATCGAATATTCTTTGATTTTGGCAAAATTTTTGCTTCTTTTGAAAAACTAATCAGTACATACTTAAAATAGGAGACCTGCTATCGAATAAACTCTACTTCAATATCTTTTGGGAATTTACATTAAGAAGAATTTAAAGTATGAGTGCTATAAATATTCAATCGATTAGCGATCAGGAGCTGGTAAATCAGTATATCAATGGCCACGAGCCAAGTCTGGAAGAGCTCATTCGCAGACATAAATCCAAAATATATACCTCCATTTACCTTCTTGTAAAAGATTCTTATCTGGCAGAGGATATATTTCAGGATACATTCATCAAGGTTATCAATACTCTGAAAGCCGGAAGGTATAATGAAGAAGGGAAATTTTTGCCCTGGGTAATCAGGATTGCCCATAACCTGGTAATAGACCATTTCAGAAAAGTGAAACGAACTCCGGTAGTTACTACTGTTGAAGGCTTCGACATTTTTGAAGTTATTAAGTTCTATGATGAAAGTACAGAAGACAAGATCATTCGTGAACAAACTTACCAGGACCTTAGGGGATTAATCCATCATTTACCATCGGAACAAAAAGAGGTGCTAATCATGCGTCATTATGGTGATTTGAGTTTTAAGGAAATTTCAGACATCACAGGGGTTAGTATTAATACCGCATTAGGCCGCATGCGGTATGCACTAAATAATTTGCGCAAAATGATGCTAACCAGGGAATTAAGTTTAAAGAATAATTAAAAATATTTTAAGACTTACAAAACATTTCTTTTTCATTTGCGTTTAATTCTAAAAAAACATTCGCTTATGATAGAAACTTCTACCCCTGCAACAAATTCATTACCCAAAACAAAAGTTGAAAACAGCTTAAACGCTGAAAATATTGGAGAGGACGAACAATTGTTCTACTCCTCAATAAAATCAGATTTAAACACTTTAGCCAGAAATCCTGCTGAAAAAACGATTGGCAGTATTTTGGATTATTCAAAATCATTGTAAGAATTTGAAAAAAACCGGTCCTGGGGGATCGGTTTTTTTATTTCATTATTGAAGCAAGATCAGTCATTCCAATTATATTTGTTCTGTGTTAATAAAAGACAGATATAAAGCTTTTGTAGAATATTTTACATCTCATCAGCCTGAGGCAGAAACTGAGCTACACTATGAAAATCCGTATCAGTTGTTGGTCGCTGTAATATTATCTGCACAATGTACCGATAAGCGTATCAATCAGGTAACACCCCGATTATTTGAGCGATATCCCGACCCTGAAAGTTTATCTGAATCTACACCCGAAGAAGTATTTAACTACATCCGGAGCGTCAGTTATCCGAACAATAAATCCAAGCATCTGGTGGGCATGGCCCAAAAGCTAGTCGCCGAGTTTAATTGTATCGTTCCTTCAAACATTGAGGATCTTCAAAAAATGCCGGGTGTTGGCAGGAAAACAGCCAATGTAATTGCTTCGGTGATCTTCAATGCCCCTGCGATGGCTGTAGATACACATGTATTCAGGGTTTCAAATCGAATAGGACTAACGAGAAATGCAAGGACACCGTTGGCAGTGGAAAAACAATTAGTTAGTTATCTGCCCAATGACAAAATTCACATTGCCCATCACTGGCTCATCCTGCATGGACGATATATTTGTTTGGCAAGAAATCCAAAGTGCCAGATCTGCCCTCTGACAGATATTTGCAAATATTATCAGCAAAGTCAGACTGAAAGTGCTCTGCAAAAAGCTGAGAAACTACAATTGAAAAAGTCTAAAGATCTGAAAAAGAAAAAACTATTGGATAAGGTCTCCAAAGGCCTTAAAAAATACAGAACGACATAATATCTCACTATAATTTTTTGAGAGTTTAATTCAATATCTTGAACTTTGAGAGTAGAGAAAATAAATATTTTGATAATATTTTTAGTATTATTAAATATTTAATATAAATTTGACGACATAAAACTAAAATAATGAGCAACGCAGATAAATTAAAAGCTTTACAGCTTACGCTGGATAAACTTGAAAAATCATACGGAAAAGGAACCGTAATGAAATTAGGCGATAATGCGGTAGAGGCAATAGAAGCAATTTCAACTGGTTCAATCAGCCTGGATATCGCCCTGGGTATTGGTGGATTACCTAAAGGCCGTGTGATAGAAATTTATGGTCCTGAATCTTCAGGTAAAACAACCCTTGCAATTCATGCCATTGCCGAGGCTCAGAAAAAAGGTGGCATCGCAGCATTTATCGATGCGGAGCATGCTTTTGATAAATTTTATGCGAGAAAGCTGGGAGTGGATATCGAAAATCTTTTGATCTCACAACCCGATAATGGTGAACAGGCACTTGAGATTGCTGATAATCTGATTCGTTCAGGAGCAATAGATATAATCGTGATTGACTCTGTTGCGGCACTTGTTCCAAAGGCAGAAATTGAAGGTGAAATGGGTGATTCTAAAATGGGCTTACATGCACGTTTAATGTCACAGGCCTTAAGGAAATTAACCGGTACTATTTCAAAAACAGGCTGTTGCTGTATATTCATCAATCAGTTAAGGGATAAGATAGGCGTTATGTTTGGAAGTCCGGAGACAACCACAGGAGGAAATGCACTAAAATTTTATGCTTCTGTTCGTTTAGACATTCGCAGAATTTCACAAATAAAGGATACGGATGAGGTTTCAGGAAACAGAGTTAAGGTTAAGGTTGTAAAAAATAAACTTGCTCCGCCTTTCCGAATTGCAGAATTTGATGTCATGTTTGGAGAGGGGATTTCAAAAGCGGGTGAGATCGTTGATCTTGGTGTTGATTTCGATATCATTAAAAAAGCAGGTTCATGGTTCAGCTATGGTGATACCAAGTTAGGCCAGGGCCGTGACGGGGTGAAGCAATTGTTATTAGATAATCCAGATCTGATGGACGAGCTCGAAGCCAAGATCAAGGCAACTGTAACAGCCGATCATCTCGATGAAAAAAAATAAAAAAAATCCCGCTTAATTAGCGGGATTTATTTTGCAAAGTATTTTATAATTCTGAAATCATTAGTCTCCTGTTAATTTTTTTGTTCTTCGATTCTGAAGGGTGCGACATATGTAAGTAGAATAGTCGACCCCGTAGGCACAATGTCATTATTTAAGAGTCGGGAGGTTCCAGCTTTCGCTGGAATGACAAAATTTTTTGGTTAATAAGGAGATTCCAGCCTTCGTGACCGTTGCACAACTCGCTATCTAACCTCTGAAACTTCCGATTTAAACCG
>CAYHFJ010000049.1:0-19100 GCA_964355885.1 uncultured Flavobacteriales bacterium | reverse complement strand
AATCCCAGTCTGTTCGGCATGGCTGATTCAGCAAGTGTTATGTACAATCCACCGTCTGATACATCATGTGCAGATTGGATCAGCCCTTTTTGAATTAGTTGTTTTACCATCTGCTGGTTTTTATATTCAACATCAAGATCAAAATAAGGTACCGGTGATTGTTTCACTTTATGGTAAGAGTACAGATATTCAGAACATGAAATATCATTTTTTGATTCACCAATAAGATAGATGTAATCGCCGTTTTGTTTAAAGTTGAGAGTCATGTGATTCGACTTTGCATTCATGATTCCCAGCATGCCAATAGTAGGTGTTGGAAAAACCGGACCTTCATCGGAACTCTGATTATAAAAACTCACATTACCACCTGTAACAGGAGTCTGAAACTTTCTGCACGCTTTTCCCATTCCTTTAATGGCCTGAACAAACTGCCAGTAGACTTCTTTATTGTAAGGGTTACCAAAATTCAGGCAATTTGTGATGGCTGAAGGCTCAGCGCCACTGCAAACGATATTTCGGGCAGCTTCAGCAACTGCAATTGCACAACCTTGTTCTGGATCCGCGTAAACATATCGCGCATTACAATCGATGGTCAAGGCGAGTGCCTTGTCTGTCCCTTTAATATTGATGATGGCTGCATCGGAAGGAGCATTAGTACTCATATTTACAGTACCAACCATGGAGTCATACTGGTGAGTCACCCATTTTTTTGATGCAATGTTTGGATGTGATAAAAGAAAATCAGCTACCTGACGTAGTTCTTCCGGCTCGTTGACTGAATCAATTGAAAAACGCTTGTTCTCCTTGAAGTTGGCTGGAACAGTATATTCTCTGTTATATACAGGAGCACCGCCACCCAGCACCAGCGAATCAGCATTAACATCCGCAACCATTTCAGTACCCATATAAAATTTCAATTGGGTGCCACTTGCGACTTGTCCGATTTGCACACAATTCAAATCCCACTTTTCAAAAACTTTCTGAACTTCCGCTTCCCGCCCTTTTTTTGCGACCACAAGCATCCGCTCCTGAGATTCACTTAATAATATTTCCCATGCCAACATATTCTGTTGACGAGTAGGAACCTTATCAAGGTGAATAACCATTCCGCACTTCCCTTTTGCCGACATTTCAGAGGTTGAACATATAATTCCCGCGGCACCCATATCCTGCATACCAACGACGGCACCGGTTTTGATGACTTCGAGACTTGCTTCCAGCAATAATTTTTCAGTGAAAGGGTCTCCAACCTGTACAGAAGGTAAGTCGTCAACAGAATCTTCGTGTAAATCACCTGAAGCAAATGTGGCTCCGTGGATGCCATCTTTTCCTGTAGCAGATCCAACGATAAAAACCGGATTACCCGGACCATAAGAAATCGCGGAAATAGTTTTTCCGACCTCTACAATACCGGCTGACATGGCATTTACCAGCGGATTTACATTATAGCAATCATCGAAGAACAATTCTCCTCCAACGGTAGGAACACCAAATGCATTCCCATAGTCACCGATACCTTTTACAACTCCACGCAACAAAGCCTTTGTTTTCTCCGATTCCGGATTTCCAAAACGAAGTGAATTTAACTGGGCGATCGGTCGGGCACCCATGGTGAAAATATCTCTGTTAATACCACCAACACCAGTTGCAGCTCCCTGGTAAGGCTCTATGGCTGAAGGGTGATTATGACTTTCAATTTTAAATGCACATGCCAATCCGTCGCCTATGTTAACCAATCCTGCGTTTTCCTGACCTGCTTCTGCCAGTATATGCAGACCTTCTTTAGGCAATGTTTTCAACCAAACAATTGAATTTTTATAGGAGCAATGTTCGCTCCACATCACACTATAAACGCTTAGCTCGGTAAAGTTGGGATTCCTTCCGAGGTACTTCTTGATTTGTTCAAACTCTTCGGGCAGAAGTCCTAATTCTTTCGCTGTTTCGAGACTAACTACCGGGTCCATCACTTCTGACATGCTTTCGTGTATAATAAGGGGGTGGGAATTGATTTTATGCGAAAGTAGGGATAATTTATTTCTCTACTTTTGATGAAAATCATAAATAATAAATATTTTAACAGTAGGCTTAAATACTTCATCCGGAACAAATTTTATTATGGAATGGATCCTGGCAACAGCTTATACTTTTTTGTTTATTGCTCTCATTCTGAGCTTGCCGGGATTTAAACTGGCAGAAATACCCCGCAAATGGCTGGTCGTGGTATTTTGTCTTAAAGTGCTTTCAGGAATAGCCCTCGGTTTGATTTATACATATTTCTACAAAGACAGAACCACAGCAGACACCTTCAAGTTTTTTGACGATAGCCGCGTTATCTTCAATTCACTCTCTACAAACCCTTATGACTTCTTCCGGATGTTCACGGGAATTGGCAGTAATGCACCCGAGTTGAGACCCTACTATATTCAAATGAACGCCTGGCTGAATACAGATGTGATGTTCAATGACAACAAAACTATTATCCGGCTCAATGTGCTATTTCATTTTTTCTCACTGGGTAAATACTATGTGCATGTCGTTTTTATTAATTTTATTTCCTTCACCGGGTTGTTTTGCCTCTTTAAGACCTTTCATCACGCCTTACCGACTGCCTCAAAGCCCCTTTTTATCTCAACTTTTCTTTTACCGTCAGTAATGTTTTGGGGATCCGGTTTATTGAAAGACGGCTTATTACTTTTTGCACTGGGTTTTGCTCTTCTCTCCTTTAGCCGCCTCCTGTCAAATCCAAAAGAAATCCGAAATCTCCTTATATTCCTTATCAGTTTTACTTTACTTGTCTTTACAAAACTATATGTGATCATTGCCATTTTACCCGGCTTAATTGCCTGGTATTGGGCAAGAAATAATCAGGGATGGCGGGTTGTTTTAAAATTCTCATCAACATATCTGCTTTACTTAATAATTATTTTTAATATTCATCATATAGCTCCTCGCTATAATATAGTTGATATTATTTATTGGAAGCAAAAAAACTTCAATACACTCGCTGAACTAACTCAGGCAAAGAGTTTGATTAAAATACCGGCACTTGACTACGGAGCCATGAGCATATTGAAAAATTCTCCAAAAGCATTTTTTAATACCCTTGTTCGTCCGCTTCCCTCTGACGTGCATGGGAATATTCTCATCCTTATCTCTGCATCGGAATCTTTATTGATACTCTTTATCGGAATCATGGCTGTATTTTTCAGAAAAAAGAAATTTAATCCAATCAAACCGTTCCTTGTCTTTTCAATCATTTTTGTAGTGTTGATATTTGTACTGGCAGGCTTGATAACTCCTATTCTCGGAGCATTAGTACGATACAAAGTTCCAGTTCTCCCTTTTTTACTGTTTATATTTTTAAATATCATAGATCATGAACGTGTTAAGAATAGCCTCGTGGGTATAAGAATGAAACTATTTAAGCTCAGGGAAGAAGAAAACCAAAATAACTTACGGCAATAAGCTATAAAATTACCTTTATTTTCACACATGATTTTCCTGTATAATGTATAGAAGGACATATCAATTCAAATATCTTTTTACATTTGTTTTAATCAGCAATTCAATCCCGACCTAATCATGAATCTTTTTCGAAAAAAATCAGTCCATAAAATTCTTGAGCAAGCTGCAGGAAACGACCAGGGTGATCATTTGCCATTGTCGAAACATCTTGGTGTGAGAGATCTTACCGCATTTGGAATTGCGGCCATCATTGGAGCCGGGATATTCAGCACTATCGGTAATGCCAGTGCCAGTGGCGGACCGGGAGTTATCTATCTGTTTATTTTTACAGCCATAGCCTGTGGATTTGCAGCCTTTGCCTATGCGGAATTCGCTTCGTTGGTACCGGTGTCCGGTAGTGCCTATACTTACAGCTATGTTGCCTTCGGAGAAATTATTGCCTGGATAATTGGCTGGGCTCTGATCATGGAATATGCCATTGGAAATATCACCGTTGCCATCTCCTGGTCAGACTATTTGACGGGACTTCTTAGCAACAACAATATAAATATGCCTGCCTGGATGACCATGGATTTTCTTACTGCCATGAAAGGTCACGAGCAAGCGGAAGCATTGCTTCTTTCAGGTAAAAGTTTTGAAAATCTGGGTCCGGTTTTGCAAGATGCCTATGTGGCATGGACGAACGCGCCGGTCTTTCTTGGCATTCATCTCGTTGCTGATCTTCCGGCACTTTTTATCATTATTTTAATCACGGCATTGGTCTATCGCGGGATAAAAGAATCCAGAAACGCGAGCAATATTATGGTACTCATAAAAGTATTCATCGTATTACTGGTCATTATCGTGGGTGCATTTTATGTGAACACTGAAAACTGGGATCCTTTTATGCCAAATGGTATTCCCGGTGTGCTCAAAGGTGTATCAGCGGTATTCTTTGCATACATTGGATTTGACGCAATAAGTACCACCGCCGAAGAATGTAAAAATCCACAGCGTGATTTACCAAGAGGGATGATGTGGGCGATAATAATCTGCACAATTTTATACGTTGCCATTGCCCTCGTGTTGACAGGAATGGTAAATTATTCAGAACTTGGTGTTGGAGACCCCCTCTCCTTTGTATTTCAGAAAATCGGTTTGCATTGGTTCTCCGGCGTAGTCGCATTGAGTGCGATTGTCGCGATGGCAAGCGTCTTGTTAGTCTTTGCTCTTGGACAACCTCGTATATGGATGAGCATGAGTCGTGACGGATTACTTCCGAAAAAATTTGCAAAGATCCATCCAAAATTCCGAACACCTTCCTATGCTACCATTGTAACAGGTATTGTCACTGCAATTCCCGCCTTGTTTATGAACCTGACTATGGTTACAGATCTTGTCAGTATCGGCACTCTCTTTGCCTTTGTCCTTGTGTGTGCAGGAGTTCTTAAACTTCAAACCGTTCCTGATGCCCCTCGAGGTAAATTCAGAACACCATACATTAACTCCAGGTATATCATGCCGGGACTCATCATCTTAACATGCATACTTAGTTATACATACAACAAAGAAAATGTAATACGCTTTTTTCACAATGATCCAGTCATGGTTGATGGTGGCACCCTGATAAGCAGCACGGAAAGAAACGAGCTTGATCTTATAAAAAAACAGGTATTGCAAAATGATCCTGCAGGTTACCAAAAAGCGAATTATGACCTGGAAGCATATTTAAGTAATCTTTCTCAAACAAATTATTCAGCACTGGTACAAAGTCTTCCTATTCCGGAAAATAAAAAATTTGAAAGAGGCTGGGATGTCTTTAAACATAAAATTCCGCTATGGATTTTTATGCTTACCAGTCTTTTGCTTTGTTATTATGCATTTACAAAAAAGCTATCACTCATTCCACTTTTAGGACTGGTTTGTTGTCTGTACATGATGAGCGAACTTGGAATTTCGAACTGGATAGGATTCGGGATATGGTTGTTAGTGGGGTTAATCATCTATTTTGCATATTCCGCTAAGAGGAGCAAACTAAATCTTCCATAAATAATTCAAGCGAAACTGAGATATCAAAACAATATAGCTGTAAAGTAAAAATAATACAAAGTATAAACATGGAAGATTCAGCTCTAATATCCTTAGCCATTGCGAAAACTACAACGATAAACATATCGTGTACCTCCCGGTAAGTAGATTTACATTAACCTATTCAAATCCTGAACATGAACAATAAAAAAACAATATTCATAACCGGAGCCACAGCGGGTTTCGGAAAGGCCATCGCTTATAAATTCGCAGCGCATGGATGGGACTTGATTTTAAACGGTCGTCGGGAAGATCGGCTCAACGCTATCGAACATGACCTCAAGGAACAATTCAATGCAAGAGTACATTCTCTTCCATTTGATGTGAGGGATCGAGCGAAAGTTCAACAGAGCATTCAGTCGCTTCCTCATGATTGGAAAACAATTGACGTCTTAGTTAATAATGCAGGTCTGGCTTCTGGATTATCCACAATACAGGAAGGAGATATTGATGACTGGGAAGTGATGATAGACACAAATGTGAAAGGACTACTGTATGTTTCCCGACAGATCATGCCAATGATGATCAGTCAGAAATATGGGCACATTATAAATATCAGTTCGATCGCCGGCAAAGAGGCTTATGCACGAGGCAATGTTTATTGTGCCACAAAACATGCAGTCGACGCATTAACCAAAAGCATGCGCATTGATCTACTCGAACACGGAATCAAAGTTACCAGTATAGATCCAGGAGCAGCGGAAACAGAATTTTCATTGGTGCGATTTCATGGCGATTCAGAAAGAGCCAAAAAATCGTATCAGGGATATGAGCCTCTTCATGCAGAGGATATTGCTGATATCGCCTACTTTGCAGCCACGCGGCCTGCCCATGTTGTGTTGAATGATATTGTAGTTACACCATTGGCGCAGGCAAACACAGCATATATTTTCAAAAAAGAAAATAGCTGATTCCCGATAGTCTTAAAAAAAAAGCAGGTGAAAATTTCCAACATTTGAGGTAAAATGCACTTCAGTTGGTCATTCAATGTCATTCTACCTTTTAATTAAGTACAGGGCACCTCTACGTAAGTTAGGGGTACCTCTAATAACCTCTTTCAGGTGCTGTTAATCAATGATTCCCATTTATCCAGCCATTCGCAATGCTTGATCTTTTTTTGCAAAGCATTTCCCTAAAACTATTATTTTGACAATCTTGCATAAGATTATGGGAAACCGAAAATCCCCGTTTATTTACACTTTTTGCGCTATTCTCACAGGATTATTACTGTGGTCATCCTGGCCTGAACGAGGATTTAGCGCAATAATATTCATTGCTCTTATACCCCTTTTTTGGCTTGAAGAACAATTTCTGGGCCGAGAAACCCGTCGTCCGGGAAGAAAAATGTTCGTTTACTATTACCTGGCTTTGCTATGCTGGAATATACTCAGCACTTACTGGATCTGGCACTCTTCGGATGTTGGAAGTCTTGTTGCCATTGGAGCCAATAGTCTATTGATGTGCTGTGTGTTGTTGATCTATTTCAGTACAAGAAAACGGTATGGAACATTTGTTGGCTACGTCTCCCTGATTTGTTACTGGATTGCTTTTGAATACCTGCATCTTTACTGGGAACTATCATGGCCATGGCTCACACTTGGAAATGTATTTGCCATTCATCCCGAATGGATCCAGTGGTACGAATATACAGGAGTTCTTGGGGGTACACTTTGGATCCTTTTGATAAATATGGTTTTGTATCAATTGATAAAAAACATATTCAAGAAAGACATGATGCCTAAGATAAGGCGCATCAATACAGTGATCCTATCAATTGTATCTATCGTTCTTCTTGCAGGTCCGCTGATGCTTTCCCGGTTTATTTATGAACGCAGACCTGACAGAGGTGAAGCAATTCAGGTAGTGGTAGTTCAGCCAAACATTGACCCTTACAATGAAAAGTTTGATAATCCTGCAGCTGAACAGCTTGCAAAGCTGCTACGACTCAGTTCAACGATGATAGACAGCAATACAAAAATATTGGTAGGACCTGAAACAGCGTTGGCGGAAGGGATTTGGGAAGAGGAAATTTTTCTCGACAATAACATACAAACACTCAGGAAATTTAACGCAGCCTTTCCTCAACTTCAGATACTATTAGGACTTTCGTCGTATCATGCTTACAAGGAAGGGGAAAAGCCTTCAATATCCGCTCGAAAATTCAAAGATGCTGATGCATATTACGATGCTTATAATACCGCGATGTTATTGAATTATGGTGACAGCATTCAATTGTATCACAAATCAAAACTAGTACCGGGAGTGGAAAAAATGCCATACCCTTCCATTTTTGGATTTCTGGAAAAATACTCTATTCAATTAGGAGGAATATCCGGAAGCCTGGGGACACAAGTCGAAAGAACTAATTTTGTAACTTCAGGTGGAACGAAGATCGCCCCTGCTATTTGTTATGAATCGATTTATGGAGGATTCATGAGTAACTATATCCGGGCAGGAGCTGAAATGATTGCCATCATTACAAATGATGGCTGGTGGAAAGATACTCCCGGATATAGACAACATAAAAATTATGCACGATTACGCGCGGTTGAATTCAGAAAAAGTATTGCCCGCTCGGCAAATACAGGAATTTCATGCTTCATCAATCAGCGAGGAGATATCATGCAGGAAACAAAATGGTGGCAGGAGGATGCCATCAAAGAGACTCTTTATCTTAATAAGACAATTACTTTCTATGCCCGTTATGGCGACTTCGTAGGTTTCATCGCCGCTTTTTTTACCGCCTGTATACTTGTGTTTATGGGAGCAAAGAGAACTTTAGGCTGGTGAGCCGGAACTTTATATTGGAAATGAAAAATTAAGAATTATATATCAAACATTTAACCGGCATTTAACTTACTAAATAATGAATTACGACATAGCAATTATTGGCTCAGGACCGGGGGGATATGTCGCGGCGATAAGGTGTGCGCAACTGGGTATGAAGACCGCCATTATTGAACGTTATCCTTCCTTAGGCGGGACTTGCCTTAATGTTGGCTGCATTCCCAGCAAAGCCTTGCTCGACTCTTCAGAACATTTTCACAATGCCTCTCACAATTTTATATCTCATGGAATTGAGCTAAAGAACCTGAGTGTTAATCTGAAGCAAATGATCAAACGTAAAGATGAAGTGGTCAGGCAGAATGTAGAAGGGATAAACTATTTAATGAAGAAAAATAAAATAGATGTCTATACAGGCCATGGAAGTTTTTTAAGCAAAAGCAAACTCAGCATAAAAGGGGACAATGGAAAAACAACAGAGATCGAAAGCAAGAAAATAATTATTGCTACCGGCTCGAAGCCTGCCATTTTGAAAGGAATTTCTCCTGACAAGAAAAGAATCATCACATCAACTGAAGCACTAAAACTCAGCGAAATTCCGAAACACCTTATCATCATCGGTGGTGGAGTGATCGGTTTAGAACTGGGATCCGTTTACGCAAGACTGGGTTCCAAGGTATCAGTCGTTGAATTTACAGAAGCGATTATTGGAACAATGGATCGCGCATTAGGTAAGGAACTTCAACAAAGTCTCAAGAAACTTGGCTTCGATTTTTACCTCAGCCACAAAGTCACCATGGCTGAAGTGATAGGGAAAGAGGTTATAGTCACCGCGCAGGACAAAGAGGGAAAATTGCAGGAGTTAACAGGAGATTACTGCATCCTCAGTGTTGGACGCAGTCCTTACACTGAAAATCTTGGACTTGAAAAAATAGGGGTAAAAACAGATGAGCGGGGGCGTGTCGAGGTCAATGAAAATCTGGAGACAAGTGTTCAAGGGATTTATGCAATAGGAGATGTAATAAAAGGAGCGATGCTGGCGCACAAAGCGGAAGAAGAAGGTGTATTTGTCGCAGAAACTATTGCAGGCCAAAAGCCTCACATCAACTATCTCTTAATTCCCGGAGTCGTATATACATGGCCGGAAGTCGCGTCAGTTGGTTTCACCGAAGAAGAGTTAAAAGCTACCGGTAAAAAATATAAAAAAGGTATGTTCCCTTTCAAAGCCAGTGGAAGAGCAAGAGCAAGTATGGATACAGACGGATTTGTAAAAGTTCTGGCGGACGAGGAGAGCGATGAGATTATTGGTGTTCACATGATAGGACCAAGAGTTGCCGACATGATCGCTGAAGCAGTAGTTGCCATGGAATACAGGGCTTCCGCGGAAGATATTGCCAGAATTAGTCATGCGCATCCGACATACACAGAGGCATTTAAAGAAGCATGTATGGCCGCGACAGCTAACAGAGCCTTACATATTTGACAATGGTGAAAAGTCAATTCACCTCACTCAAAAAATAAACAATTCTTCTGAACCTTCAATATGAATCAAGATCTCAAAACAGCGATATTGTTGGTGAATCTCGGAACTCCTGACAGTCCTTCAAATGCCGATGTTAGAAAATATCTTCGGGAATTTTTGATGGATCCAAGAGTAATTGACATTCCGTTCGTCAGTCGGTTTTTACTTATCAATTTAATAATCGCGCCACTTCGTGGTCCAAAATCGGCAAAGCTATATAAATCTATATGGAACGAAAAGGGATCACCCCTGCTCTATTATACACGTCGACAAGCTGAATTACTGCAAAATCTTTTAGGCAGCAATTATCAGGTCGAATTTGCAATGCGATATCAAAGCCCATCAATCGAAAGTGTTTTAGAGAAATTTAAAAAGCCCGTTTATAAAAACCTTGTCGTCTTACCATTATTTCCTCAGTATGCTTCTGCCAGTACGGGGAGTGTTCACGAAAAGATAATGGATATAATTTCTTCCTGGCAAGTGATTCCGGAAATCCGATTTATCAACAGTTTTTGCGATCATCCTGGATTTATTAAGGCATTTTCCAAGATCGGAAAAGATCTATCCCCTGAAAAACATGATCACATTCTATTCAGCTTTCATGGTTTACCGGAACGTCAAATCAAAAAAGCAGATCCCTTTGGAGAATGTCTTAGCCAAAACTGCTGTGACATGCTTACCGAAAAAAACGCATACTGTTACCGGGCACAGTGTTTTCAAACTGCCAGAAAAATATCAGAGGCACTTGCGATTCCGAAAGATAAATACACCATTTGTTTCCAAAGCCGGCTTGGAAAAGATCCCTGGATCAAACCCTATTCAGATTTTATTATCAAAGAAAGAGCAGAAAAAGGCGACAAAAAACTTCTCGTTTTTGCTCCTGCCTTTACGAGTGATTGCCTTGAAACAATCCATGAAATCGGTGTTGAATACCACGAACTTTTTCGCGAACACGGAGGAGAAGAAATCAAACTGGTTTCCAGCTTGAACGAAGATGCCACCTGGATTGAAGCCATGAAAGAAATAGTAATCTGAAATAAAGATTGTTTGTCGCAAATTTACCTGATGAAGAGGAAGAAAAAAAAACGGCAAATATCACCATCAAACCTGAGTAGGCAGTTGACTGATATTTCCCTTTTCTGTGATCCGGAAATCAAGAAAAAATAACAGGGTTAAGCATTTAAGAAAATCAGACTATGTTGCATTCCCTGATAACAATTATAAAGGAGTATGTTTCTAAATCGCCTTTTTTGTCCTTTTCGTTTCAACATATGCGGAGGAATGATTTGGGCTTGTATCAGATGGCAAGCGAACCACATTGAAAAGGCCGAAGCACTGGGGAATTCGCCGGTAGCATGCTTATATCGTGCGACAGAAATTTCTTCAGGTAAATTTCCCTCAATTAAAAAAGCGAATTTATCATATCGGATATCTCCATTTTCACCACTGATGAAGAGATCAATACTTTCGATGGGTATTTTATTACTGGTCAGAAAATCCTTCAAAAACAAATCAAGTTCAGCCTCGCTATGAGAATGAAAAGTTGCTAATGCACTCACTGATGCAATCGCTTGTTCCTTCACTCCATTTACGAGAAACATTGCCGAACCCTCCCCTGCTATGGTCCCTTCAGAGTTCTCGCTATATAAATTTGTGTTGCTCGTTATTTCCATTTTAAAACAACCAATCAGAAAATCGATGTTATAATTATAATCTGAGATCTCATCGATACCTCCTAATAAATAAGTTCGGGACGGATTTTCCATGGCAAGCATCATTGCATCCTGCAACGCATTTTCAAATGACAATCCACGATGCACATGAGTGATGTTATACCCCATATTTTTCGCAATGAATGCAATTTGAGATGCAATGGCATTCGTGGTGCTTTGTACAAAATTTGTAGGTGTCAGAGCGGCTTCATCATAATCAATAATCTGATTCAGGAATTTAATGCAATCTTCCATTCCGCCATTGGCGGTACCAATAATAATTCCGGCAATTTCATTCTGATCCTTCAAAAGTGGCAAAGACGCTCCAACACCAAGACGTACCGCTTTCCCCATGCGACGCAGTTGACCGGGAGGGATTCCTTCATAGGAAGGCTCTATAGCTTTCATTTTATTCTCCGATGAAAGTTGGAGTTCCGACAAATCAGATTCAGCGAAAGTATTTTGTGGAGATATACAGGATGATCGATGGATATACAACATATCCTAAGCTTTTGAAAAGATTAAAGAAGTACAATTTCCACCGAATCCAAAGGAGTTTGACATCACATGAGAAATTTCAGAATACGACAAGTCCTGCACCGGGATAAGATTTGTCTCAGGGATAGAATTTTCAAAACGAAGGTGGGGATATAGTTCTCCGTTAAATAAACTCAAGATAGAGAAAACGGATTCTATAGCTCCCGCGGCTCCAAGTGTATGTCCTGTATTCGATTTTGTTGATGTGAATGCTGGTACATTTCCAAATACACGTATCATCGCCTTACTTTCTACTAAATCATTATTTTCCGTGGCAGTACCATGAACATTAATATAGTCAATTTGATCAGGGGAAATTCCCGCATGCAATAAGGCTCCGGTCATCGCATTGAAAGGGCCATCACCTTCGTCAGACAAGGAGGAGGGGTGAAAAGCATCATTCGCATTGCAATAACCACTAATCTGAGCATATACATTCTTGTTTTTCATAATACTCTCTTTTTCCAGAACTAAAAAAGCAGCTCCTTCTCCAAGATTCAATCCTCTTCGATCCCGATCGAAAGGAATACATAGCTCAGAGGACAATATATGTAAAGAATTAAATCCATTTATTGTAAACTTTGCAAGGCTGTCTACACCCCCAACGATTGCCCGATCTGCCAAGCCGTTCATAATAAGTCTTGCACCATACATGATTGCGTTCGCGGAAGAAGAACACGCGGTATTGATTGTATTCGCAATTCCTTTTATTTCAAAATGCTCCTGAAGAAAGATCGTGACGGAACCAGCATCATAGGAAGAGACGAAAGGCGAACCATTGACCTTCCGGTTAGCGTCCCTGTATAATTCATCAGTAAGGCACATACCACCAACAGTATTGGCCCCAATTATCGCTGTTCGTGTTGATTTAATTTCTTCAGAACTCAAAGAGCTATCCTGTAAAGCCTGCTGACAAGCATGGAGAGCGAGTAAAGTTGTACGTGTTACACCTTTCTTTTTAATGCCAAGTAAATCTTTCAGTATTCCGGTTTCAATTTTGATTTCTCCAACCGGTAAAACGCCTGCATACTTAGATTCAAAAAGTTCAAGAGATGTAATTCCACATTTTCCTTCGCGAAGAGAGTTGCGATTATCCGGGATCGAATCTCCAAGAGAACTGATCAGCCCCATTCCGGTGACAAAGACCTTAGACATTAAAAAAATTACTTAGTCCGATGTTTTTCGATGTAATCAACCATCGTATTGATATCTATAAAAATCTTGCGACCTTCTTTCGGGTCGGTGATTTTGATACCATAGATTCTATCCAGCAATACAATCAGTTCAATGGCATCAATGGAGTCCAGCCCAAGGCCTTCTCCAAACAACGGTTCATCATCTTTAATATCTGAAGGACTGACAGAAATTAAATTCAGGAACTTAACAATATTTGCTTTTAACTCTTCTTTTAAAACAGCTTTTTCCATAGTAATGATATTCATATTAATCTATTCCTTTTCAATCCAAAATAAGCAAGGATTTGCAGAAACAAGGTGATTCCGAGCAAAGGTAATAGGTTTATCCAAACATCAGAGAGTTTTCCACCCTCCAGAAACAATCCATAGTAAGATTCAAGGCTCCAATGCAATGGAGATAAAGCCATAAAAGGACGGAAAGAATCCGGCATTGCAAAAGCGGGAACAAGGATGCCACCAATTGCAGCCAGGATGACTATAGAAACAGCACCAAAGCCATTTGCCTGTTCCTGTGTTCTTGCAAAAACACCGATGCAGATGGCATAGCTCACTGCACAAATCGCGGTGATCAATGAAACCAGAAACAATCCGAGCAGATCAGCAGGAAGATCCAATCCCGGAAGCCCTATTTGCGGGAAGAGCCAGATACCCAATGAAAATATGACAAGCACCTGTCCGAGACAGACACCGGTAAATACAAGCAGCTTGCTGAGTAAAGCAAGAAGATAATTTGTTGGAAGTGTTTTTAAGCGAAGATGACTTCCACTTAACTTGTCCTTTACTAAACTACTTCCCAGCGAAATAACAATAAAAAACATTGCAAAGATTGTCCATGCAGGAATATTGTGCTGAGTAGCATTTGGAATACTTTTACTACCATCCCGTGAAACAGGTATTTCATGTACGGTGACTCTACTTTTAAATATTCCTTCATCAATTACTATTGCCGAATCACTTTCGTTCAGCGACTGATATACTACTTTCAGAACTTGTTTGGTTTCCACCATCTGTAAAGCACTATGCAATCCATTCTGAATATTAATCCGGTAATTCTCCTGCAGGACAGGATGATAATAGAGTATAATGCTATCAGCAGAGCTACTAATAAAATCTGATCCTTCTGAAATATCTAGGATTTGAAAAGCACGATTCGCGGTAATCACTGCGCGGGCTTCAACGCCCTTTGTGAAACCGCGAGGGATTGAAATGGCCAGCAATGCATCATCCTGATGCATGCGTGTTGCCAGAGCGGCACCGGCAGTGATCTCAGGCATCACACGCAGTTCGAATAAACCAATCTTCTCCAATGCTTCTACATATTGAAAACTTGCCTCATCCTTATCCTCATTGCTGATAAGGACCGGTACCTTGTTCTTGTTCACAAGATCAAAAGTGCTATTCTGCAAACTCGTTATGATGAGGACGAGAATCACCGGCATTATAAAAATAAAAGTGATTCCTACCTTGTCGCGCAGGAGGATCAGAAGATCTTTTCGTAAAGTGGCGTATAACTTAAGCATCAGTCTCTGAATTCCCTTCCTGTCAGATTTAAAAACACTCCCTCAAGATCTTTTTCATTATTTTGAGAGAGCAACTGTGAAATAGTTCCGGAAGTAATTATCTTTCCTTCATCAATCAGGGCTATCCGTTCGCACAAGTCTTCAGCTTCTTTTAATTGATGTGATGTATATAATAAAGTAGTTCCTGCCAGGTTTAATTCTTTAAGGTAAGAGATGATTGCATTGCGGGTTTGCACATCAACGCCAACGGTAGGCTCATCTAAAAAAAGTATCTGAGGTTTGTGAATCACACCAATGGCGAGATTAACCCTTCGCATCATACCACCAGAAAATGTTTTAACAGCCTTCCTCCGAACCTCTATCAATCCTAAAATGTGAAGCAACTCATTAGTACGCTTTTTAATTTTTTCATGGCTTAATCCATACCAGGCACCGAAAAAATTGAGATTTTCCTCCGGACTTAATTCCGGGTAAAATGAAAAATCCTGTGGTACAAATCCAAATCGTTTGCGATGACGCACTTTGCTTTCCGCAAGATCCTGATTGAATAAGAAAATCTTTCCTTTCTCAGGCGATAACAATCCACAGAGCAGATGCATAAGCGTGGATTTGCCTGCTCCGTTGGGACCCAGCAGTCCGAAGCGTTCCCCCTGTTTAACTTCCAGATTTAAACGCTGAATACAAGATTTAGAATTCCCTTTGTACCGAAAGCTGAGCCCTTCAACTTTTAATGCAAGGCCATCTTCTGCTACCATTTTATTTTGGACAAGGCTTTGAAGGCATCTTTTTCAATATCCGCAATTTGAAAAAGATACTCTCCCATTTCGTTAAAATCATCTTGCGTGTGAAGTCGACCTTTGTAAATTCCCGCAGCCTGCACTGCAGATGATCGCCACAAGTCACCCGCCTTTGTAAACTGAGCAGAAATTTCGAGCAATTTATCGTTCGGATGGTAAGCATGTGCTTCCTGAAGAAATGCGCCATAAATAAAGCGGAAACCTCCTCCGCCAGTTCCAATCTCTTCCTGCATCCTGACAAGCTGAGCGAGATACAACCCCGCTTTATGGGCACCCAACTTATCACGCCAGCCCATTATTTTTTTTCCGGTGAATTTTATTCCATTTACACCGGCGAAATTACCCGGTATGTATAGCATATCACGTATGTTTCTGCGGATACCTGTTTGAATTCCTTTCCGTATCCTATCAGCACTCACGGTTACCTGCGATTTAGGATAATAGAGCTGTCCTCTTGGTGCAAGCGCTCCTTTTGCAAAACGCACCCGATCCAATTCATATTTGCTCAGCGTTGTGGTCGTCTCCATTACCGGATCACTGATCAGATAATTGTCTTCCTCTCTGCCATACACAACCAAGTTGTGAGCATTGAAATGAAAACGATATTCTTTAGGGAAATAGCTGAGATAGAAAACGCCAACCTGACAACCAACAGGTATGCCTTCCTTCAAGCGTTCCTCCAAAAACTTTTCCGCATTCTCCCGTGAATTGAATTTCTTCCGGACAATAGGTATGCCGAGAGACTTGCATGTTCTTTTAAAAATATTGCCTGGCATAGTACGAAAAGCGAATGCCGGTCCGTTGTTTATTTTCAGAAGAGGAATATAGATGAAAAACAGTCCGGAGCCTATACCAAAGGCAAGCGGCTCAGTAATCTGGTTTACACCATTAAAGTGTAACAAGTTTTTTGTGACACCATTTTCACAATGCGCTGCCTGTATGTGCTCAAAATTAATCTTCATTTACCCGCATCGTTTTTAATTCATCTGTACTCACATTAAAAGCGTCTGCATACTTTGCCAACTTTCTATCCGATAATTTATTAAAAACTTTTGCAGTCATGTGACGACGTATGGTCCATTTCCAAAAACCGGTATAAGCTGAAACGATACCAATGTCCATGAGGCGGAACTCCATAAAAAATAAAACAGGACTAGCCTGTCCGTCGAGTACCTTCTTACGAGCCTGCTCTACCCTTGAGTCAATATCTTCCCATGCCTTTCCTAATGCGGTTGTTTTTACTTCCCAGCCGGTACTGAGTTCAGTTACGTAATTCCCATTTTCATCCACAGCATAACACACTTCGCGGGTGAAGTTATCCAGTTTGCCCGGATCTTGGGGAACATCTTTTTTTTGCATCTCAACAAACAGTTAGCAGGCCAAACATATAGGAGAAGCGAGCACTTTCAGGAACCGCGAGCAGAATTTTTTCACCTTTCTTTAAACGGGAACTTTTGAACAATTCGTCGAGCATTAGGTAAATAGAGCCTGCACCAACATTTCCTACCTGACTTAGGTTAGTGAACCATCTTTCTTCAGGAATATGGAGATCATTTTTCGTCATGTTATCCAGAATTTTACTCCTGAAAAATTCACTGGACATGTGGGGCAGAAAATAATTGATGTCATCAGCTCTGAGGCCGTGCTTGTTAAGGATAACTTTCATCTTATCAAAACCAAGAGAGACTATATGCTGACTCAGCAATTTTACATCCTGTTTCATGCTAAGAATGGCATTGGTCATTATTTCTGCAGGAGAAAAATCCATATAACTCTTCAATGTTCCATCATCCTGCTTATCACTGGCCATGTACATGCAAGTTTCTACTTCGTTGGCAAATGAGACCCCTTCGAGCCATTCGATTTTTAAGCTGATACCATTTTCATTCCTTTTATCAGACAACAGAAAAGCACCGGCACCATCCGATAGCATCCAACGTAAAAAATCTTTTTCAAAACTGGTGACAGGATTTGCTTCCAGCATTTCTGAATTATGCTCTTCAATCGAAAAAACATCAGACCTTAAAATCCGCGAAGCTCTTTCAGAACCTGTTGATGCCGCAGAACTTATTTCTCCGGTTTTTATTGCCATGTATGCGTACTTCAACGCATGCATACCAGAACAACAGGCTCCGGATGGGGAAACAACTTCCGCATTCACGGATTCTGGCAGCCAACCATGCACCATGGAAGCATGAGAAGGTAAAAACTGATCAGGTGTAGAAGTGCCACAGGTGATCAATTGAACAGATTTTATAGCATCCGGTTGATCAGAAAACAATCCTTTTACAGCCAATGCTGCCATCTGAGAATTTGTATGCGTACTTTTCCCCTTTCGATTCAATGCATAAAATCTACGCTTTATTCCATTGTTTCTCAATACTATTCGCCGAGACTTAGAAGGTTTACCGTGGATAAGCCCCAAGTATTCCTCCATCTCATCATTTGAAACCGGTTCATTTGGGAGAAAGTGCGAAGTACGGACTATATAAACTTGATTTAAAGACATTTATCTAAATTTTTGTATACCCAGAAAGTATCTTTTCTTTTCCCTGACAGAAGCTCCGAGAAAGGGCTTAAAAATAAGGATATATACGGTCAAAACAATTGGCGCGAGAACAAAAAGTGCTACGAAAAGATAGTACTTATAAAGAATAAGCCAGAAGCGACGATTTTTCTTTTTGATAATGAGATTGGCCCAGATAGAAAACAATTTACCGGCACGGGCTTCGATGAACATCAGGTTACTTTTTACCTGAACAGCTTTCTCTCTCACAAGAACATGCTGGAGATCATGGAAGTCTCCTTTATGCAATGCTTGTTTAACAATTTCACCAAACTTCACCATTCCTGAAATTTCTATATCTGAAACTCCGGGTTTCGGAAAAAAACCAAGGTAAGAATCTTTCTTTCCCGATAACATCCAATGTAAAATTGTGATAGCACTTACCAGATTACTATTCGGATCCGTCAATACAATATTGCCAACCAATTTTGCTCCGGCTTCCTTTAGACTTTCCTTAACCCTTTCCTGAGCATTCAGCCACATATTTCTGGCACCTATAATGGTGACAACAGGTGTACCAGGCAATAATTTAAGAAATTCTCTATTAGCAAGAATGGAAGTTGCAGGGATACTTGGCGAAAGAAACCAAGGCTGATAGGCAAAAATTATCAGATCGTAGGAAGCTTCATTAGGGAAAAAGGAATTTAACTCTGAAGGAATCCCTAAAACACTTTCCGGCATTGCATCAAAAAAACGTTCTGTAGTCCATGGGAAATCAAATTCTTTTAACATGCTGACGCGAATCTTTTCGACTGCCATTCCAGACTGAACTAAGGGAAGACAGAAATGCTCAACAATATCAGTTAACTGACCTGACTGTGAATAATGGACGACGAGAATCTTTTTACTCATTCTTATTTATCAGTTCTTTAATCCGGTTTCTAACAACACTTGGGAAGTACTAGCATACCTTAAAATTTCTTTCTTAAGGATG
>CAYHFJ010000048.1:0-19547 GCA_964355885.1 uncultured Flavobacteriales bacterium | reverse complement strand
ACAACATGGGATTCATCACTTACAATGAGCGTTACAATCAAATCATTGATATTTGGACTCGTACCAGTTCAAGAATCACGGAGACGCTGATGAAACAACTTTCAACGGATCGTCAGGGATTCAACTCTATCTTCATGATGTTGGATTCAGGAGCCCGTGGTTCAAAAGAGCAGATCCGTCAGTTAGGTGGTATGAGAGGTTTGATGGCCAAGCCACAAAAAAGTGGTGCAACCAGCGGAGAGATCATTGAGAATCCGATCCTGTCTAACTTTAAAGAAGGCCTGTCAATCCTTGAATATTTTATCTCGACTCACGGAGCCAGAAAAGGTTTGGCTGATACGGCTTTGAAAACAGCCGATGCAGGTTACCTTACCCGTCGACTCGTTGACGTCGCTCAGGATGTAATCATCACAGATGAAGATTGTGGAACTTTGCGTGGTCTTGCCGAAACCGCATTGAAGAATAATGAAGACGTTGTAGAGTCACTTTATGATCGAATTTTGGGACGTGTTTCTTTACATGACATCTTCCATCCTTCAACTAATAAATTGATTATCGCTTCCGGTAATGAAATCAATGAGGCAATAGCTGCTACTATTGAAGATTCACCGGTCGAAACCGTAGAAATACGGTCAGTGCTGACTTGCGAATCAAATCGTGGAGTATGTGTAAAATGCTATGGACGGAATCTTGCAACAGGTCGTATGGTTCAAAGAGGTGAAGCGGTAGGTGTAATTGCAGCTCAGTCAATTGGTGAGCCGGGAACACAGCTGACACTTCGTACATTCCACGTTGGTGGTGTTGCACAAAAGGGTGCAACAGAGTCAGAATTGAAAGCGAAGTTTGCAGGCAAAATTGAATTCGAAGAGGTAAAGACAGTTACTAAAAAGGATGGAGCCAAATCACACGAAGTTGTTGTTGGTCGTTCAGGAGAGTTCAGAATTGTCGATACAACAACAGGTACTGTTCTCACTACATCTAATATTCCTTATGGTGCTAAGTTGCACGTGAAGTCCGGTGTCTTGGTTGATAAAGGTTCAGTTATTTGTGAATGGGATCCCTTCAATGCTGTAATTTTATCAGAGGTTGCAGGTAAAATCGACTTTGATCATATCGAGGAAGGAATTACTTTCCGTGAAGAATCCGATGAACAGACAGGTTATAAAGAAAAAGTAATTATTGAAACACGTGACAAAACCAAGAATCCACTGATCAAAGTCATGGATGAAAAGAAAGAGCAACTCAAGGGCTATAATATTCCTGTGGGTGCTCATATCATGGTTAACAAAGGGCAGAAAATTATTGCAGGAGAAATTCTTGTAAAAATTCCCAGAGCAACCGGTAAGTCAGGTGATATCACAGGTGGACTTCCACGTGTGACTGAATTGTTTGAAGCCAGAAATCCAAGTAATCCGGCTGTCGTATCGGAGATTGATGGTATTGCTTCTTATGGAGGTATCAAGAGAGGTAACCGAGAGGTGATCATCACTTCGCGTGATGGTGAAGTGAAAAAGTATCTTGTTCCGCTTTCTAAGCATATCCTTGTTCAGGATAATGATTTTGTAAGAGCAGGTGATCCATTGTCAGATGGAGCGATTACACCGAGTGACATTCTTTCAATCAAAGGACCTTCCATGGTACAAGAGTATCTTGTAAATGAGGTTCAGGAAGTTTATCGCTTACAGGGTGTGAAGATTAATGATAAACACTTTGAAGTAATCGTTCGTCAGATGATGCGTAAGGTAGTTATTGACGATCCGGGTGACACAACATTCCTCGAAAGAGAATATGTTGATCGCATTGACTTCATGAAAGAGAATGATGAGATACTGGATAAAGTTGTGGTACTGGAATGTGGTGACAGTTCTGAAGTTAAACCGGGACAGATCATTTCACTTCGTAAACTGCGGGAAGAAAATTCTATCCTGAAGCGAAAAGATTTGAAACCGATAGAAGCGCGTGATGCTATTTCGGCAACATCTTCACCCGTACTTCAGGGAATTACACAGGCCTCACTTCACACGAAGAGCTGGATTTCCGCGGCGTCGTTCCAGGAAACTACCAAAGTGCTGAATGAAGCTGCCGTAAACGGAAAAATTGACGGACTTCTTGGATTGAAAGAAAACGTGATTGTAGGACATCTGATTCCTGCCGGAACCGGATTACGTGACTATGAGAAGTTAATCGTTGGATCACAGGAAGAGTACGACTTATTGATGGCTTCCAAGCGGGAAGAGGAATTAAGTCCGAATTAATATCCATTTTAACCACTACAACCGCTTTGCACTTGCTGCAAAGCGGTTTTTTTATGCTCAAATCATCAAAAGAGCTTTTGAAACAGATTTTTTACGAACTTTGCACAAACAATAACATCAACCTATCATGGACGAAAATCAGAACCAAGCTAATCAACTCAATATTGAGCTGACAGAAGATATTGCAGATGGAATTTATTCAAACCTTGCTATCATTACACATAGTAATTCAGAATTTGTGCTTGATTTTGTAAAGGTGATGCCTGGAGTTCCTAAGGCAAAAGTAAAGGCTCGTATTTTATTAACGCCACAACACGCTAAACGACTGTTGGCAGCGATTCAGGATAATGTATCAAAATACGAAGGTGTACACGGAACTATTAAACAAACCGAGGGTATCGGTATGCCGATGAACTTTGGAGGACCTGCAGCACAGGCCTGAAATATATATTAATTATTGTTTTGTCAAATCCGGGTGTTCCCGGATTTTTTTTTAATTGTTAATCCAGTGCGCTATTATTAAAAATAAAGAAACCGACATGGAAGAGGACAGAGTATTTATTTTCCCTGTCATCATAATAATTTAAGAATATACCCACTGGACCGACCGGACTGTGATAGACAGTACCTAGAGAGCCAAGATAATATCGTTTCGAAAAGGATTTGCCATATTTAGTTTCCAGATTTTCTGTTTGAATCAATTCCTTGTATGGCATAAACACAAATCCTTCTATGCGTATATCTATATTCGGTCTAATCATCAGTACATTTTTCAAGCCAAATCCGGCATAACTGTGAGCATGAAAATTGGATAAGAATAGTGTTTGTGATTCCTGAATGGGTTCAAAGGCCGGTGAATTGAGTACTGTTGAAACATAATTAGTCAGAAAAGGCATGGAAGTAGTTGAAGCCTCAGCATAGAACCCCAGCTTCAGCATTCCTCTTCGCTTATAGTAATTATCGTAGACAAATTTAAATTGCCACCATTCCCGATCTTGTTTTGTAACTTCCTTTCTGATCGAAGTTGATCCGGGGATGGTGGACTCGTTTATATTAACATATCTCAGCTTGAGCTGTAAATAAGTTCCCTGATTTGCATATTGTTTCCTGTTCAGTGTACTTCGTTCAAATGAGATTGATCCGGTTAACCCTTCCAGGACTGATTTGTCGGCAGTGTCCTTTTGTAAAAAATTCTGAGTCTGATAATAATTATCCGCTATTCTGATATAAGCACTTGATGCCACTAAACGTCCTTTGTTTCTAACAGGTAATCCAAAGTTAAGTCCAAAATTATAATCTGATTTTACCACGTAAGCAGGTTTCTGATCAGAGAAGAATGCATTACTGCTTCTAAAAAAATCATATTGATTTAAAGTTACATCTGTTTCAAGAAAGTATGGAATTCTGGCCGGTGAATCCATACGTACTTTAAATTGTCCGGACGTGTAAAGTTTTCCAAAATAAAAATTGGTACTGAGCGAATAGGAGCGGCGGTTCCACATTTTATACTGGATACCTACAAATCCTTCGCTGACAGGCCGGGATGACAGGTTTCCTCCAAATTGCGCAATCAGATCTCTTTCTCTTTCTATCCGAAGTTTAATGTCATAATAACCGGATACTTTATTGTATTTGATGGTTGGGTAAATGAAACGAATATTTGGATCCGCGACCAATTGAAAGTAAGAGGACTTAAATTTACTTAGTGAAATTGGAGTGTATGATGGCTTAACAATTTGCCTTACATAATCGGCTTGCTTACTTGTGATGCCTTCGATAACAACATGATCGATTTTGATATCCTTTACTTTTGCTCTGAATTCTTTGCGTTTTTGATCAACGATTTTCTTGTCAACCGTCCTTTGAGTGTAAAATTTAATTTGATTAATCTGACTTAACCCTTGTAAATATCCGGCTTTTACAATTTCAGGAATCATTGTGAAATCAAAGGCTCCAAATTCATTGGTATTCACATTTATCAGAATACTATTTTCGCATATCACAGAAAAAGATGTCGGGATTGTCATCATCGCCCGGATATGTGAAATTACATTTTCTTCAGATGTTTCCGGGTTGGAACCCGCAGCATTGACTCCAATGATTAGGTCAGGTTGAAATTCGTTAAGTGCTATTTCCACCGGAAAGTTATTGTACATCCCGCCATCATACAACAACTTACCATTGCTAAATAAGGGTCTGAAATAAAAGGGATAGGCGGAAGAAGCCCTGACCGCATCTGAAAGTATGCCTTCTTTGAAAATTACACTTTGTTTTGTCGCAATATCCGCTGCCACACATCTGAAGGGCACAAATAGCGAATCAAAATTGTAATCAGTTTGTGCATTTATTGCTGCTGTTAGTTCAAGCAAAGCAAAATCATAAGGAATGGAATTTACGAGATGAGTAGGAAGTCTTGTTTGAAGAGTTGAGTCAATTGAAAATTTCAGATTGATCCAGGATGCATTTTCATCATTCTTTCTGAAGAAATAGGTGCAATCATCATCAATAATTCCGGTGGCCCAATTGTAAAAGTCAACAGTTCCAACAATTGAGTCCATTTCTGCAGGTGAATAGCCTAAAGAGTATAAACTTCCAATAATAGCTCCCGCAGATGACCCCGCTATATAATCAATAGGGATGTTGTTTTCTTCTAATGCTTTAATTACACCAATGTGAGCCATACCACGGGCACCACCACCACTAAGCACCAAACCAACCTTCTGTCCTGAGACGGTTTCAAGTGCTATAAAAAGCAGGATGTTAAAAAGGAATACTGAAATTCTGAAAAGGTTCAATGTACAATTATTTGTATTGTAATGCACGGATCAGTTTTGCTGAAATAATAACAGGTTTTTGGTGGATGGAACCAGTTCGTCCTTAGTCAATATAGCCCATTTTTTTCATCCATTCATCATTGAAAATCTTTCCCAGGTATCTTGATCCATGATCATGAAAAATTACCACGACCAAGTCATTCTCCTTAAGTTGATCTTTAAGTTGAAGAAGTCCTGCAATTGCTGAACCTGCAGAATACCCTACCCAAATTCCTTCTTCACGAACAATACGCCTTGTCATAACCGCACCATCTTTATCGGTAACTTTTTCAAAGTGGTCTATAAGGCTGAAATCATAATTCTTAGGGATAAAGTCCTCGCCAATTCCTTCTGTTACATAAGAATATATTTCATTCTGATCGATAATTCCTTTGTCTTTAAAAGCTTTAAGTGTTGATCCGTAAGTATCAATACCCCAAATTTTAATATTTGGATTTTTTTCTTTTAAAAATTTCCCGGTACCTGTAATTGTTCCGCCAGTTCCTGCACCAACAACCAGATGCGTGATTTTTCCATCAGTCTGATCCCATATTTCAGGACCTGTCTGCTCGTAATGTGCTTTCCAATTTGAGAGGTTGTCGTATTGGTTAGGATAAAAAGAATTTTTTATTTCCTTATTTAAGCGGGCTGCAACAGAGTAATATGAGTTAGGGTCTTCCGGTGCCACACTGGTAGGACAAACAATAACCTCCGCGCCAAAGGCTTTCAAAGCATCAACTTTTTCTTTGGATTGTTTATCTGTAGTGGTAAAAATACATTTGTATCCTTTTACTATTGCCGCTATTGCCAACCCCATACCCGTATTACCGGAAGTTCCTTCAATGATTGTTCCGCCAGGTTTAAGTACACCGGCTGCTTCAGCATCCTCGATCATCTTTAAAGCCATCCTGTCTTTGATGGAATTACCCGGATTAAATGTTTCGACTTTTGCAAGCACCGTTGCTTTGACACCCTTAACGACACTATGTAATTTAACAAGAGGAGTATTACCAATTGTTTCAAGGACATTTTCACAAATCTTTTTTGTTGGCTTTGTAGACATTTTTGGTTTCTGATTATATTTTGGACTAAATAGTGTACATGTATTTTGTCAAGTAGTTGATATTCAATAAAATACAATTTATCCTGATCGACACAAAGGTATAAACTCCGGTCAAATACGCAGCCTGTTTTTAATCCAACTTATCCCTGAAAAAAACCGATCCTTTGCAAAAGAGTATTTATCAATTGCATGTTATGGGGATAAACTCCATTTCTTTAGCTGTCGTGCTTCATCGCTCACTTAGCGAATAATTTAAGGATTATTGTTTAATAATTTTTTCAAGAGAATCGTAAGGCTTTTAGCGGAGAAATCCGTGATATAATGACGGTTGGAAGGATCATCATTCCGACGCAGATAAAAAGTGTACCTGCATTGAGTATAATCAGATTCAAAACGGATAAGTGAATTGGTACACGCGATATGTAATAGGATGCCTGATCTAATTGAAGTATCCCGTATTCCTGTTGTAATAAACATAATCCAATGCCAATTATATTTCCCCAAAGTAAGCCTCTTCCAATTAAAAATCCCGCTACGTAGATGAAAATTTTTCGAACTGATGAGTTTGCGGCTCCCAATGATTTTATTGTTCCGATGAAATGCACTCTTTCAAGAATAATAATAATGAGAGCAGAGATCATGTTGATCGCGGCAACTATGATCATGAGTATGATAATTACAATTGCATTTATATTCTGAAGACCCAGCCAATCGAATAGTTGTGGATAGATTTCTTTAATAGTTCGGGCATTCAGATCTGCACTGATACCGTTGTAGACCTGATTACCTACTTCATCAAGTTTACTGAAATCCTTAACTGTTATCTCAACTCCTCCAACTTCATCTGCAGCCCAATCATTCAGTTTACGGATGTGTTCTATGTCACAAATAAGATAAAGATTGTCAAACTCTTCCAATCCTGTTTCATAAATCCCGGCAATATTGAATTTCCTGGCTCTGGGTGGTTGTTGAATGAAATACATTATTACCTGATCTCCACTGTGCAGTTTTAATTTGCGGGCAATGTTGGATGATATAATAATGTCATCTGTTTTGCCTGTGTCAGACACTGTAAAAATATTTCCTTCAATCATTCTTGACTTAAAAAAGCTCCAGTCAAAATCGCTTCCAATACCTTTTGCCACTACACCTCCGATCTCATCACCTGATTTGAGTATTCCTGCCTTGCTGGCAAATACCTGAACATGTGATATAGAGGGATTACGCTTTAGAATATGTATAAGAGACGTATCGTTTTGAATTGATTGTGTTTCAAAAGAATTGTTTTCCGCGTATTTACTTATCTGAATATGTGATCCGAAACCGATTACTTTTTCACTTATCTCTTTTTTAAATCCGGTTACTATGGACAATGCTATCACCATAACGGCGAATCCTAATGCAACTCCAACGAGTGCAAGACGTATTATTGGACGGGCGATCATACTGCCTTTTCTCTCAGAGAAAGCTATACGACGCGCAACAATCAGTTCATAGTTCAAGCCGGAAAGGATATAATTGATAAATTCGTCGTTAAATATATTCGTTTCTATCCGTATGATGAGCCTTACCACTAAAATTCTTTGGATTTTCTGCACTTGCAGCCTCATTTTGGTAAATTCATCCTGTATGCAGGGAAATTCAGGACAGAATAATTCAGAAAGCCTGTCTAATGAAGAAATACGCGTAGGTGCCGAATGTTTTGAAAAATATTTACCATTACTTAAGAATAAAACGATAGCAATTGTTGCGAATCAGACTTCCTTAATAAAGTCTAAGCATCTGGTCGACACTCTTTTAAATCTGGGTATAAGTATCAAATGTGTTTTTGCACCTGAACATGGTTTCCGGGGAGAAGCCGGAGCAGGAGAGAAGATCAGTGATGGAAGGGATCCTGAAACCGGTATACCAATCATCTCCCTTTACGGAAAGCATTTGAAACCAACAGAAAAGGATCTTGAAAATGTTGACATCATACTTTTTGATATTCAGGATGTAGGTGCAAGATTTTATACCTATATCTCTACACTACAATATGTAATGGAGGCATGTGCAGAGACAAAAACTTCTTTATTAATTCTAGATCGCCCAAATCCAAATGGATTTTACGTTGATGGTCCGGTATTGAGTGAATCTTTCCGTTCATTCGTTGGCATGATGAAAATTCCTGTCGTACATGGGATGACTATCGGAGAATATGCCGGTATGTTAATAGGCGAGAAGTGGCTTACAAATATTGAATCACTGAGTATGAAAGTAATACTTGTGGAAAATTATTCACACCGCGATTTCTATCAATTGCCTGTCCCTCCTTCACCAAATCTGCCAAATATGCAAGCAGTATATTTATATCCTTCACTCTGCTTTTTTGAGGGCACATCAGTTAGTATTGGTAGAGGAACTTCTTTTCCATTTCAATGTTTTGGTTTTCCAGGCATGAAGAATAGTGACATCTCTTTCACACCTGTCACTATTTCCGGAGTAGCCACAAACCCTCCTTATGAGGATACACTCTGCAATGGGATAGATTTACGCAGAAAAGAAATTCAAACTAATAAATTGCCCGGTAAAATTCAATTAAATTACTTGCTGGATGCTTATAAAGCCTTTCCCGACAAGAAAATTTTCTTTAATTCATTCTTTGAAAAGCTTGCAGGGAACAATGAGTTAAGACGGCAGATAATTGCCGGCAAGACTGAAGTGGAGATAAGACAGTCATGGGAACCTTCATTATCTGCATTTAAAATCATCAGAAAGAGGCATCTATTATATCCTGATTTTGTCGAATAGAATAGGAAATGTGAGTAAACTATACAGTCTTGCTATATCCGTTGATAATTAATACTTTCAAAAATTAATCAATTAGTACTTTTAGAAAGTTCCACTTTTTCTTTTTTTCGGTTCGGGTACACCTCAAGTGCTTTTTTAAGACAGGTCATCGCATTTTTCAAATCATCCAGATTAAGCACATAGGCAATTCTCACTTCATCCGTACCGGATTCAGGCGTTGAATAGAATCCTGTCGCAGGTGCAAGCATCACTGTTTGGTTTTCATAGGAGAATTCTTCCAATAGCCACTGACAAAAAGCATCAGCATTATCTACAGGTAAGCGTGCTATACAATAAAATGCTCCACTGGGATTTGGACAAAACACACCTTCAATAGCATTCAAGGCTCCTACAACATAGTTTCGTCTTGCAACGTATTCTTCTTTTACTTCTTTGAAATAAATATCCGGAGTATCAATGGCAGCTGCACCGGCTATCTGGCCAAAGGTAGGTGGGCTTAAACGTGCTTGTGCAAATTTTAAGGCTGTACTCATCACCTCCTTGTTATGGGAAACGAATGCCCCAATTCTTGCGCCACAAGCACTGTATCTTTTAGAAATCGAGTCAAGCATTACAACATTGTTTTCGATTCCTTTCAAATTCATCACAGAAATAAATTCTTTTTCATCATAGCAAAACTCTCTATACACCTCATCAGAAAAAAGCCATAAGTCATACTTTTTAACCAAGGCGGCAAGCGATTCGAGTTCGGCTGCGGAATATAGATAGCCTGTAGGATTACTGGGATTGCATATCATGATTGCCCTTGTTTTAGGGCCGATCAGTTTTTCAAATTCTGCAACGGGAGGGAGTGCGAAACCACTTTCAATGGTCGATTTTATAGGGACAATTTTTATGTTTGCCTGCGTTGAAAAGCCATTATAATTAGCATAAAACGGTTCAGGAATAATTATTTCATCGCCGGGATCCAGACAGCTCATCAATGCAATTTCAATTGCTTCAGATCCACCGGTTGTAATGATAATCTCAGAAAAGTCTACGATGATGTTATGCTTTTTATAATATCCCGTCAGTTTTTTACGGTATGATTCAATTCCTGCGGAATGACTGTATTCAATAATTTTTTCTGAGTAGTTGCGGACAGCCTGAAGCATTATTTCAGGCGTTTTAATGTCTGGTTGACCAATATTTAGGTGATATATTTTAAGGCCTTTTTTTCTGGCTTCATCAGCAAAAGGAACTAGTTTCCTGATTGGCGATGGAGGCATTTGGCGACCTTTCGAAGAAATATTTGGCATACATTAAGGGTTTCGGTAAGTGATAAAAAAACAGAAGCCCTCCTTTTTCGGGGAGGGCTTCAAAAATACAAAAAATATACCTTTTATTATTTTTTATCGTCCGGGCTATCTGACTTTACCGGTGGAGGTGCTTCAACATTTCCTTTTAAATGAAGAATAACCTGACTTGACTTGCCATTTGATGTAATTGTGACGGTTTTGTCTTGCATCCCCATCTTTCCTGCAGAGTTAAATTCCACATGAATAGTTCCTTTTCCGGCTTTTGCAATAGGCTCTTTTGGCCATTGTGGCACTGTGCAACCACAGCTTCCCTGTGCATTTGAAATGATCAAGGGCTCTTTGCCACTGTTCACGAAATTAAAATCATAGGTAACCTTTTCTCCTTGTTTAATTGTGCCAAAATCATATGACTCAACGTCGAATTTAATTTCGGGCGTATTTTTATTTTCTTGTAGCTGCGCCGGAGCAGATGACTTGGTTTCCTGGGCATTTGTTGAAATAACAAATAGAAGGAAGGATGCCAACACGATCGCTTTTTTCATTCTGATTTTTATTAATGTTTAGATGTTCAGTTATTTGGAATTGGTTCCTGGTGTAACAGCCGGTTCTGCAGGTTTTTCAACACTACCTTTCATATGAAGAACCATAGGATTTTGTTTTGCATTAGAGGTAATAGTTACTGTCTTATCTTGCACACCTAGTTTACCTGCAGAATTGAAAGTGACCTTGATTTTGGCAGTCTGACCTTTCATAATTGGTTCTTTAGGGTAAACAGGAACAGTGCAACCGCATGAACCCTGAGCATTTGTAATGATCAAAGGGTCATTACCGTTATTAGTAAAATTAAACTCATGGGTAGAGGATTCTCCCTGAGTGATGTTTCCAAAATTAAACTCATCTGCTTCAAATGCAAATTCAGCTTGATTTTTGTTTTCATTAGCAATATTGCTCAGCACTTTTTTCTCTGCATCCTGTGCAAAAGAATTCAGGGAGAGAAATGCAAAAACAGACAAGAGAATGAGATTGTTTTTCATGATTATATATTGATTAATTTGTGTTTGTATGATTATTTTGAATTTTCAAGAGGTAATCCACTGGTCTTTTTAATGGGTAAAGCCTGTTCCGGTTGCAACTCTTCAGATCCTTCTACGACGCCTTTAATGGTTAAGACTTTAGTATCAGTTTTTGCATTGGAGTTGATGGTTACTGTTTTGGTGAATGCGCCAAGTCGTTTTGTGTCATAATGAACCTTAATAATA
The DNA here is from genome assembly GCA_964355885.1 of uncultured Flavobacteriales bacterium. Lineage (GTDB taxonomy): Bacteria > Bacteroidota > Bacteroidia > AKYH767-A > 2013-40CM-41-45 > QQVM01. Next base: position 8,069 of record CAYHFJ010000048.1, on the reverse strand, counting down.
CCTGTTTGGGTAGACATGACAGGTTCTTTGGGAAAGGTAGGTACTGTACAACCACAGCTTCCCTTTGCACCGGAAATAATCAGAGGTTCCTTCCCTGTATTCTTGAATTTAAACTCACAGTTACCATCCGCTCCAACTTTGATGGTGCCATAGTCATGAATTTCATTCTCAAAAGTGATCTCAGGTGCATTTGGATTTTCAACCTTTGGAGCAGCCTCCTGAGCATGGATCGACGCAGACTTCATGAGTATGAACAATAGAAGAATGGAAAGGTATTTGAGTGTTTTCATAGTCTGTTTTTGAATGTGATTTTAAAATATATGGTTTCAGGAAGGTTGCCGGTATAGCAATTGCCACACAATAATAGTACAAATGTATTTAAAGGCTATGAAGGGATTATGAATAAATATCCTTTTTAACCGTTTTCGGGCTGTCTGATGGAGTGGTAAAGAGGGGATTTCAGATCAACAAAAAAAAATCAGGATAAAATTAGGCTTTTTTGATTAAATTGTGAATTAATTTCAATAAAATTCAGAAGCGGTTCCATTGAATTGATGGTGTGTGACAATTAATTTTCTTGGCAATTTCAATACTGGATAATTTCGGAATAGCTCGATCTTATCTGGAGACGAGTGTGGCAAACGGGACGATCATTTCCTCTAACGAAATTCCACCATGTTGTAAGGTGTTTTTATAATAAGTTACATAGTGGTTAAAATTATTTGGATACGCAAAAAACTTATCCTGTTTGGCAAATACAAATACCTGAGAGAGATTTTGTTTTGGTAAAAAAGCATCAGCAGGATTCTTTATCTCAAAGACCTCCTTTTTTTCATAATTCATATTTTTACCTTGCTTGTACCGCAGGTTGGTATTAAGCGTTCGATCTCCCACAATCTTGCTCGGTTCTTTAACACGGATAGTTCCATGATCAGTTGTGATTATCAGTCTCACTTTTTTCTCTGCTATTTTCTTTAGTGCTTCAAAAAGCGGACTGTGTTCGAACCATGACAGTGTGAGTGAGCGGTATGCAGCTTCATCATCTGTGAGTTCTCTTATCATGTCCATTTCAGTTCGTGCATGCGAAAGCATATCAACAAAATTGTATACAATCACATTAAGTTTGTTTTCAAATAGCTGAGGAATGCTATCAACAAGATTTTTTCCATCCGTATTATTTGTCACCTTAGTGTACGAATGTTTATAGTCTTTTCGATGTCTGACAAGGGTGTCCTTCAGAAAATCCATTTCGTGTTTGTTTTTTCCGCCTTCATCCTCGTCATTGAGCCATAATTTTGGGAAACGAGCCTCAATTTCGGAGGGCATCAGTCCCGCAAAAATTGCATTTCTTGCATACTGGGTAGCAGTGGGAAGAATACTCAGGTATAACTCGTCATCCTGTATACGAAACAATTCATTCAGTACCGGTTGAATGATTCTCCACTGATCATAACGTAAATTGTCAATTAAAATCATGAACACAGGTTCAGAGCTTGCATCAACAAAAGGCAGAATTTTGTCTTTCATTAACTGATGAGACATGATCGGAGATTCCTTACCGGGATCCTTTAACCATTTCAAATAGTTGTTTTCAATAAACTTCCCAAATAAATTATTAGCTTCACTTTTCTGTGAGGTGAGGATTTCATACATACTCTCATCCTCAGATTTCTCCAATTCAAGTTCCCAGTACACAAGCCTTTTGTACACATCCATCCAGTCGTTCCAGCTGAGTTTTTCACTCAATGTCATTCCCAGGTTGCGAAACTCCTGCTGGTAGGAAGAGCTTGTTTTCTCGCTTATGAGTCTCTTGTTTTCGAGATTCTTTTTAAGTGAAAGCAGAATCTGGTTCGGATTAACAGGCTTAATGAGATAATCGGCAATTTTACTTCCAATCGCGTCATCCATGATATGTTCTTCCTCACTCTTTGTAATCATAATTACCGGAATGCCCGGTTTGAGGTTTTTAATTTTGGATAATGTTTCCAAACCCGATAAACCAGGCATATTCTCATCCAGGAAAACAATTTCATAATTATTTGCTCGTATCTGCTCTAGGGCATCTTCGCCGTTAGTTACGGTTGTTACATCATAACCTTTTTCGCGAAGGAAAAGTACGTGTGGTTTTAACAGATCCATTTCGTCGTCTGCCCAGAGAATGCTTACTTTTTCCATTGTATTTGTTCCGGAGTGTGTATATATTGGTTTTTCAAAGGTAGCAAAGTTGTTTCGATTCATGAGAGTAGTGATGGTTTTAGGTGTTAGAATATTTATTCTGCATGCGGCAACTATCGGGTATCTGAACGGGAGAGACATCTCTTTATTCTACAAACTGCATTTTTATTAAACTGAAGTCAATTTTAAGAACATGTATTAAATTTCAGGAAGGAGGCAGAGTAGCCTGTGTAAAGTTGGATAGATGCAGCTTCAGGGACACATAGAACTGTCCTATTATCCGAATATGAGGAATCTCCGGAACAAAATAGTGAGATATCATGATTGATTACGATATTTGTCATTCTGTTAACGATGAACTTCTTGTGGTTAAAAAATCTCTCCGCTTAAAAATTGTCAATGATCCGCTCTATGGTTTTATCACCATACCTTATGAGATCGTGTTTAAACTTATCGAGCATCCTTATTTTCAAAGGTTGCGAAGGATCAGACAGCTGGGTATGACTCATTTAGTTTACCCCGGAGCTCATCACACCAGATTTCATCATGCTTTGGGTGCAATGCATCTTATGGGTGAAGCCATTGAAGTTTTAAGGTCAAAGGGTCATGAGATAACCCAAGAGGAAGCTGAGGCAGTGACGATTGCCATTTTATTACATGATATTGGGCATGGTCCTTTTTCACATGCTTTGGAAGACAGCATCGTGCCTGGTATTCTTCATGAAGAGATTAGTAAACTGTTTATGGACAAGCTCAACGAAGAGTTTAATGGGGCTTTGAGTTTGGCAATTACTATTTTTCAAAATGAGTATCACAAAAGATTTTTACACCAGCTTGTAAGTAGTCAGCTTGATATGGACAGACTTGATTACCTGGGAAGAGATAGCTTTTTTACAGGAGTTTCGGAAGGTGTTATTAGTCATGAACGGATAATTAAAATGCTTGAAGTTCATGAAGATAAACTTGCTATCGAAGAGAAAGGAATTTACTCTATTGAGAAGTTTATTGTTGCCCGTCGTCTTATGTATTGGCAGGTCTATTTACATAAAACGGTGGTTAGTGCTGAATGTATGCTTATCAATATTCTGCGAAGGGCGCGAGAAGTTGCAAGATTGGATAATACTTTGTTTGCAACCCCTTCGCTTCGTATATTCCTGTTAAATGATTATTCAATTAAGGACTTGAGCATGAATTCCGGGTTGTTGCAGGCTTTTGCGAATCTCGACGACAGTGACATTACCACATCGGTAAAATTGTGGAGTACATCAAATGATCCTATACTTTCTTTTTTATCGAAAGGAATGATTAATCGTAAATTGTATAAAATACTCTTAAGCAAAGATCCCATTCCTGATGCCCTGGAAGAGAATATTAAAAAGCGGATTCTTGAAACCTTTCCTGATTCAGAAGCTGAAATGAGTTACTTCCTCATTAAAGGTACTATTGTAAATAATGCATATAATACCAAGGTTGATAAAATCAATATACTCCGAAAGGATGGAACCGTGTCTGACATTAGTGAGGCTGCAGACACACTGAATATACGGGAACTGAGTTCACCTGTGCAAAAGTTTTATATCTGTTATCCAAAATAGAGTTTGATATATTTTTTTTTCTGAATTATCATACAACTTTGGTAAAAGGAATGTGCCAAAAGCGCGGCAGAGAAGTGCAGGATCCCAAGAAGAAGAAAGCAGGATTAAAACCGGTTGTTAGACTTATAAAATTTAGCGGTTCCTGAATCCTTTTATCCGAATTGAACATTAAAAAATTGTTGTGACTTTTAAGAATTTAAAGTTGGAAAGGCCGTTTTTTCCTGAGATTGGGCTAAAATTGACTGATGTTATTATATTGATTAAATTCGTGCCCCATTCTTAGAATCTATGGAATTCACAGCCAGGCAAATCAGTGAGTTACTTCACGGAACAGTTGAAGGTAATTCTGGTGTCGTTGTGAGTCGTTTGAGCAAGATCGAGGAAGGTGGAGAGGGTGACATCACTTTTCTGGCCAATCCTAAATATACCCCCTTTATTTATACTACAAAGGCATCTCTTGTTATTGTAAATAAGAGCTTTATAGCAGAACAAGCTCTGGTTCCGACTTTAGTAAGGGTTGAGAATGCTTATGAAGCATTTGTTCATTTGTTGGAAATTTTTAATCAGATTCAGAAGGACAAAAAGGGTATTGAGCAGCCCAGTTTCATTTCAGGAACCGCAACAATTGGTAAAGATTGTTACATAGGTGCCTTTGCCTTTGTTGGAAACAATGTAAAAATAGGGAATAACGTAAAAATCTATCCGCAGGTTTATATTGGAGACAATGTAATCATCGGAGAGAATACGACTTTATATTCAGGTGCAAAAATTTATAGTGATTGTATAATTGGAAACAACTGTACACTGCATACAGGAACCGTAATCGGTGCTGATGGATTTGGCTTTACACCGAACAAGGAAAATCAATATCAGAAAGTGGCACAAATCGGCAATGTAATTATTGAAGATTATGTTGAAATTGGTGCTAATAGCACTGTTGACAGAGCTACCCTGGGGTCAACGATTATCCGGAAAGGGGTAAAGCTGGATAACCTCATTCAGATTGGGCATAATGTTGAGATTGGGGAAAATACAGTAATAGCTGCTCAAACTGGTGTTGCAGGGTCCACAAAAATTGGCAAAGACTGTATGATTGGAGGGCAAGTTGGAATTGTTGGGCATATCACTATCGCTGACAAAGTGAAAATTGCGGCTCAATCAGGAATAGGATCCAGCATAACCAATGAGGGAGAAATTGTTCAGGGCTCACCGGCGTTTAATATTGGCGACTTTAAAAGAACATACGTTGTTTTCCGGAAATTACCCTTGATTGAAAAGCGCATAAAAGAATTAGAGGAGATGATCTCGTATTTAAGGCAGATCACCTCTTAGCAAAGCTTTATTTTTGTTCAATTTGTGGATTCTCTTTCGCATTGTAATTCAATGCTTTCAATTCCCTTATTTATTTTTATTTTTGACAACTTTCAATTTAGTTTGAGTTCACTCTCTCATCCAAATATAAAACAAAATGCCTGAAAATCAGATAGTTGAAATTTCTCCATCAAAAGAGATTAAAAACCTGGCTGAGACTCCTAAAGCTAATTCTTTATCAATGATCATCCGACAGACAACCTTAGCCAATCAAGTAACAATATCCGGAGTTGGGCTCCATACAGGCGTATCTGTAAATTTAACATTCAGACCGGCACCGGAAAATCATGGGTTTAAATTTCAGAGAATCGATCTTCCTGGTCGACCGATAGTCGAAGCGGATGTCGATAATGTTACAGATACCGATCGGGGAACAACTCTTTCAAAAAACGGAGCCAAAGTAAGTACTATTGAACATGTTCTGGCAGCACTGGCAGGGATGGAAATTGACAATGTACTCATGGAGATTGATGGTCCTGAAGTCCCTATCATGGATGGAAGTTCAAAACCATTTATTGAGTTATTAGAAAAAGCAGGTATTCATGAACAGAAGGAAGAGCGTCAATATTACACGCTAACTGAAAATATCACTTATGAGGATCCTGCAAGGAAAACTGAAATGCTTGCAGTCCCGAGTGATGATTTCAGGATTACTGTAATGGTAGATTATAACAGCGACTTGCTGGGAACCCAACATGCCACCTTGTACAACATTCGTGAGTTCAAAGATGAAATAAGTGATAGTCGCACTTTTTGTTTTCTTCACGAACTTGAAATGCTCTTAGATAATAACCTTATCAAAGGTGGCGATATCAATAATGCTATCGTGGTTGTGGATAAACCTGTATCTAAGGAGAAGTTAGAGCACTTGGCGCGTGTATTCAAGAAAGATAAAATTGTTGCAGAGCGTGGATTTTTGAATAATGTTAAACTCCGTTTTCAGAATGAACCGGCACGTCATAAGCTACTGGATATTGTTGGAGATCTTGCGCTTGTAGGGGCTCCATTAAAAGGGCATATTCTGGCTGCTCGGCCCGGGCATGTAGCTAACGTTGCGTTTGCCCGTAAAATTAAGGAGATGATGAAACGAGATCGTTTCAGAGAGCGTGCTCCCCGTTATGATCCATCTGCAAAACCATTGATAGATATCAACGGAATAATGAAACTGCTACCTCACAGGATTCCATTCTTATTCATCGATAAAATCACAGAGATGAGTGACACACATGTAATTGGTGTGAAGAATGTAACAATGAATGAATGGTTTTTCCCGGGACACTTTCCGGGCGCACCGGTTCTTCCCGGTGTAATTCAGATCGAAGCTATGGCTCAGGTAGGAGGAATACTGGTTCTGAGTACTGTTCCTGATCCGGAGAATTACCTGACTTACTTTATGAAGATCGAGAATGCTAAGTTCCGTGACATGGTTCTTCCCGGTGATACTATAGTTTTCAGTCTTGAATTAGTTTCACCAATTCGCCGTGGAATTTGTCACATGCGGGGAAAAGCATACGTTGGTGATAAAGTTGTGATGGAATCAGAAATGATGGCTCAAATTGTCCGCAAGGAGAAAAAGAAATAAAGATAACCGCAGAGTCCCGATCAGGACAACAAACAATTCCATGAGTTCAAATTTAATAAGCATACATCCGGGTGCGAAGATCGGGAAAGAAGTAATTGTAGATCCATTCACTACAATTCATGATGATGTTGTCATTGGCGATGGAACATGGATTGGCAGTAGTGTGACTATTTTTCCCGGAGCAAGAATTGGAAGAAATTGCAAAATTTTTCCTGGGGCAGTTATCTCCGCCGTGCCTCAGGATCTCAAATTTTCAGGGGAAGCTACAACGGCCGAAATTGGCGATGATACCATTATACGCGAATTTGTAACTATCAACCGAGGTACCAAAGCACTGGGTAAAACGGTAGTTGGCAAGAGTAACCTTCTGATGGCCTATGTCCACGTTGCGCATGATTGTGTTATAGGGAATAATTGTATTTTGGCTAACGGAGCGACACTTGCCGGTCACATTACCATAGATGATTTTGCCATAATTGGAGGTCTGTCAGCGATACATCAATTTGTTCAGATAGGTTCACATGTTATGATATCCGGCGGGTCACTTGTTCGGAAGGACATTCCACCCTACGTGAAAGCTGCTCATGAACCTTTATCTTATGTAGGTGTAAATTCTGTTGGTTTACGTCGGCGTGGTTATAGTAATGAGAAGATTGCAGAAATCCAGGAGATTTATCGAAATATTTTTGTCCGGGGAAATAGTAATTCCAAGGCAGTTGAAATTGTTAGTAATGAGATGGCTCGGACTCCTGAAAGAGATTTAATTTTGGCCTTTATAAAAAATTCTTCCAGGGGAATTATGAAGGGTTATAAATCGGATGAGGACTAATTTCTTTTTCATATTGTGAGAATTGAACTAGAGAAGGCAGGTAAGAAGTATTTTCGGGAGTGGGTGTTTCGAAATGTTGACCTGACCATTGAACCGACTCAAAAGATTGCTGTATTAGGACCTAATGGTTCAGGTAAATCTACTTTTTTGCAATTATTATCCGGTGCCTTGCTGCCAACTGAAGGAAAGGTATTATATTCCAAAAGCGGTACTTCGATAGATCCCGAGAACATTTTCAGACAGGTGAGTATTGCCGCTCCATATCTGGAGCTTATCGAAGAATTTACATTGGATGAATTAGTGGCTTTTCACTTCTCCTTTAAAAAGACAACATCCAATTTGACCAACAACGATATCGTCCGCTTGACAGAACTTGAATCGTCCCGTGCTAAAGTTTTTAAATATTTTTCATCAGGAATGAAGCAACGCGTAAAACTGGCTTTAGCTTTACTTTCTGAAGTAGATATTGTTTTATTGGATGAACCTTGTTCCAACCTTGATTCCGCTGCTATTCTGT
>CAYHFJ010000047.1:0-20127 GCA_964355885.1 uncultured Flavobacteriales bacterium | reverse complement strand
ACAAATCTAACAATTTCGCCGCAAGCGGCGGGGAATTAACCCTTAGAGATTAAAAGCCGAATATTTATTTAACCGATTTAGCCCCACTTTTGGCAAGCCGCTGTGGTTGTTGGGCGTAGTTGTTTCTCCTCGTGTCGGTGAAAAGTTTGAGCGTCTGTCTGTCCGCACCAATTTGTTCGCCAATAAGATTTGATATGTCCACGACAGCACCGTGCCCTATGAATACTTCATAAAATTTGTCGTAGTTGTCGCCCCAATAAATCATTGCACAAGCCATTGGAGCACCCTTTCCACTGTCTTGTCCGTTTTCAAGAAAGCGAAGTCGTGTGTCGTAGAGAAAACAAATTGCTCTTGCTTTTGTAAAAACATATTTTTTCCAATGCGCTGTGTTTGCTGCAATTGGAACAAGGGCTAATACTTCTGAATTATATTCTTCGTAAGCATGGGCGCACCTTGCAAGCCAACCTTTAATTGTTGTACCTCTTTCTTTGTCTATGCCATAAGGCGGATTAACATAAATAGTCGGAAAATTCCAACTCTCTTTTAGTCCGTCATGTTTGGGTAACAAATATTCTACTTTAGCATTGACAACCGAATATTTATTTGAGCAAGGGTCTAAATGAATATGTCCACCCAACACATCTTTTACTGCCTTCACATATTTGTGTGGCGTTCCCCAAGTCTGGCTTAAACTAATAATATTTCTTCCTGCGCTCATTATAAAATATTTTTCCAGTTTTTGTTTTTGAGTTCCTTTAATTCATCCTTTAAGGTGGATAAATTTTTCTTCCTAGGGGAAATAACGTTGAACCAACTTTCAATTGTCTTAATATTTTTACTAAAATAATCAAGCAGAAGAATATCAGCTTCAATGTTCATTTGAACTTTAGTGAATTGATTCTTTTTTACTTTAGGATAGCTTGAAAGAAATGCTTTTCTGATGGGGCCATATTTTTTTGTTGGCTTGTAAAGCAACTTATTTATGAACTGTGAAAGTCCTTTGTCTGTTAGGAAAAGTAGCCAGTCATAAGATTGCGCAAGAACTTTTAGTTCTTTGTTTTGATTGTCAGATGTGAACCAGTTGCCGTGATTACTTACAACGCCGACTGTCAGGATGAAACGCCTTAATAATTCTTTGTCATTGGAATAAATTATTTCCTCCATCAAGTCCACGAATGGTTTGATGATGTATGAGCCGTCACTTTTGTAAATGATACCGTGAAGCTCACCAGATTCATTTCTGATTTTTTGAAGTGAAGATGCTGACCGCGCAACATAAGCACCTTGCTTGGCTTTCTCAATAGTTTGAGGTCCTTTGCTCATGCCTTCCTCTACGCCAACTCTCTTACATTCAAACACAGAATATGGTTTTCTGCTTTGCTCATAGACGTGAAGTTCATACTTGTCACCCAAGTCTGCTTTGATACTACACAAAATGAAAGAGTCTTTTGAGGTCGCAATTGTGCAGGCATTACGAAGCACACCATTGTTCAGTAGTTGATTTGTCGATTTCGGTTCAAACCCCTTTAGATTGTATTTCTTTTCTTCAAGTGCTTTGAGAATTTTGTTAGCCGTGATTGATTTTTCGGACTTGTCAATAGTCAAGAAGGAACTGCGAACAATTGGATGAAGGGAGAATTCAACATTATGCGTAATGTCAGGGTTGCCGTATTCCTCAAGGCCTCTTTCAATTGAGATTTGGTTATTTAGGCCCCAAGTTTTTATGAGATAATATGTAATGATTTCAACAATAGTCCCTAATGCTCGTCCCGCAGCCTTTTTTGAGTCTTTTGCGTAATGAAAAACGTCTTTAACTAACGCCTTTTGAAGTTTGTCTACCGATTCGTATGCCATCTTATTTTTGTCTTGTCAAAGATAGGTTTTAATTTTCATAATATCGTTGTCGTTGCGGATAAAGTCAGGTAAGCTGTCGTTGTCTATGATAGCTATTTTATACGATTGCGTTTTTATTTTTTCTATTTGTCTTTTGTCAGGAACGAAATTATATGCAAGATTGTCTGTGTAGAACATTACAGAAATGTGTCCATTGAATCTTTTATCTGCATTGAAGACAACATAATTGTCGCCATGCAGCGTGTCTGAAAGTTTTTTGATAATGGTCATTTGTTTTAGATCTGCATTTCTATTTTGATTGTCCTTTGGCTTCCAATCTGTATGGTAATTTTGAATCTTAGACAGATTTAAAAGAAAAAAACAAATAGCAATTAATGCAATAGGTCTGAAATACATTTCAAATCGTTTGAGTTTTATGAAATTTATTATTGAATCTGTCAAAGCAGCAAGTGCTAAGAATCCAAAAGGAGAAACTACAATACAAAAAGAAGTCATTTTTGTATAGGCGAATGTGTAGAAACCATATGTAACTATGATTGCAGACAAAATTGCAACGCGATATGTTTTTGCAGTAGAATTCTTGACAAGAAAAAACAGTCCGATTAATAGTAAGAATGGAACAGCGTCACCTGAGCCATAAATATTTTTTACTGCATCGAAATGAAACCAAAAGTTTCCACCGTGATTTTCTATTGCCTGGAAGAAGTGTTCAGTATTTAATTGAAACTCATACTTGGCTTCTGCCGGATATTGATTAAAGATATAAAGTTGCCAGGGAATAAATATCAGTAAAGAAATTGCAAAGGAAATAAGAATTGGAAAGTAGGATTTCAATTTCAACCAATTCTTTTTGTCGTTTACTCCGATTGAAATTGTCCAAACTGCATATATCAATAAACCGACTAACCATTTTACAAGGACTGCACAACCAGAAAAGAGTCCAACAAAGGAGTGGAATAAAGTGTCGGCTTGAATGGGTTGTCCAGCATGTGCTTAGCGACAAGAGCGTGATATTGCTCATCCCATAGAATTAGGAAATTGTCAAGGTTGGCAATGAAGAGACCAAAACCAAGTGAACCAAGAAATAAAAAACATAACGCTGTCCGTCTTTTGTCGAGATGAAAAGTAACTATCGAGACGATTAGGATTATTGAACTTATTACTAAAGGAAGGATTTGTCTGTCGGTGAAATAGGTAAATGTCATTATTATTGTCTACTGTTGAAAATTGAGCGAAACAGAGTTCACACAATAACGCATGCCTGTTGAAGTCGGTCCATCATCAAATAAATGTCCGAGATGTGATCCGCATTTCGCGCAAAGTATTTCAGTTCGTATCATTCCTAAAGTACTGTCTGTTTTCTTAATTATTTTCCCTCCTGCAATTTCTTCATCGAAACTTGGCCAGCCGCATGAGGATTCAAATTTCATGTCTGAGCTGAAAAGTTTATTTCCGCAGCCGGCACAGACATACATTCCCTTCTCCTTGTGAATATTATATTTCCCGGTAAATGGTCTCTCGGTTCCTTTCAAGCGAAGAACTTCATATTGTTCAGGGCTGAGAATTTTTTTCCACTCTTCATCCGTGCGTTGTATTGGTAACTCTTCTGTTTTCATGCTTTCAATGTTTGAATTATTTTCTTGCTTTGCATTACGGGAATCCTGTGCACAGGAAACATTTAATGAAATAATGGCAGCTAAAAAGAAAGTGGTGGTTTTCATGGGAGTTCAAACAATCAAAGACCGCATAAGTTTGGCATAAAATCTTACTTAATTCCCAGCATTTCCCTGAAGCTCTCCTTACCCAAAGGTAGCTTTTTTAAGTTTTCAATCAGTGATATGGCTCTGTCAATGCGCTTTCGACTATTTTTAACCGTACTAACATATTGTATAAATTATAATATCTTTACCTAACACCCTGATAAAAACAGAATATAATGGAATTTACAGCTCAACAAATTGCAGGACTATTAAATGGCCAAATTGAAGGAAATGCTGATGTAAAAATCAGTAAATTATCCAAAATAGAAGAGGGTGAACCCGGATCAATTTCCTTTCTCGCCAATCCAAAATACACTCCTTATCTCTATTCTACCAAAGCTTCCTTGGTGATTATTAATAAAACCTTGGAGCTTACCGCACAGGTTTCTGCCACGCTGATAAGAGTTGAAAGCGCCGAAATTGCTTTTGCTAAATTGCTTGAAATGTATAATCAGGTAAAGCTTAATAAAACAGGTATTTCAAAACTCTCCTTTATTTCGGAGAGCGCGAAAGTAGGTAGTAATGTGTATGCCGGAGAGTTTTCTTTTGTTGGAGAAAATGTAAAAATTGGAAATAATGTAAAAATTTATCCTCAGGTTTATATTGGAGATAATTCCTTTGTAGGCGATAACACTACTTTATTTTCAGGAGTAAAACTCTATTCAGAAACAGTAATCGGTAAAAACTGTATCCTCCATTCAGGCACTGTAATCGGTAGCGATGGATTTAGATTTAATCCTCAAAACGACAATCAAAAAGTTCCACAAATTGGCAATGTGGTTTTAGAAGATGATGTGGAGATTGGCGCCAACTGTGCAATTGACAGGGCTACTCTTGGTTCAACCATTCTTCGCAAAGGCGTTAAATTTGACAACTTGATTCATATAGCCCATAATGTTGAAATCGGTGAAAACAGTTATCTGGCTGCGTGCAATGTAGTGGCAGGCTCTACTAAAATTGGTAAAAATTGTATGTTCAGTGGACAAGTAGGAATTGTTGGTCATCTGGAAATTGCTGACAATACTACGATCACTGCCCAATCAGGCATATCAAAAAGTATTACAAAAAAAGGAGAGGTTCAAATGGGTTCCCCCGCTTTTGAAGCTGCAAAATACCGAAAAGCATATATTCATTTCCGTAACTTAGACTCTATTGTTCAACGCCTTAACAAGCTGGAAAAGAAAAACGATTTTCAGGAAAAAGAAAGCCAATAACCACATTTGTGCATTCGTGGCAAACAGGATTCTTTTTACTATCAACCCAGAATCCCCTCTTTCCTACAAGATGTGTTTTTGAGATTAACTCGCAGCTTCCATCTCCAAAAATCCAATCATGTTATTTTTCTGAGGATCCCATACCTTTAACCGAAGGCATTTTATAATATCTGAAGGATGTAAACTAGTAGACGCGACCTTTTGTAATTCAGGAATACTTGCCATTGCTTCCGGCAAGCGGTAAAAAGGGATCCTTGAATTAAGATGATGGATGTGATGATAACCGATATTCGCTGTGATCCAATTCCCGATCCTACCCATTGCCATGTAGCTGGACGATTCCATAGCCGCGTTTGAATAGTTCCAGTCTACATTATTACGGTAGACAGCCTCCGGAAAATTGTGCTGTGCGTAAAACAAATAGGATCCTAACATGTGTGAAAGAAAAAAAGGTAAAAAGAAAGCAAGGAACCATGTTAACCATCCCAAATAAACTATCAGTAATACTGCAATTGTATAGTGCAGAATCAACACCACGAGAGAATCCCAATGCCTGCGGGGACTGCTTAAAAAAGACTGAACACACATGCCGTATTGAAAAGTAGTAAAATAAGCGAAAACCATATTTAAGGGGTGCCGCACAGCCAGATATTGAAATCGCTCCTTTTTGCTTGCTTCTAAAAACTTTTGTTTAGTCATAATGGGAAAAGAACCAATGCTAGCACTAAATAATTTAGCATTGTTATTATGATGATGATCGTGAGAACGCTTCCAAATGCTTGGTGGGGTGATCATATAAAATCCGAAGATTGTAAACATCACCTTTGCAATCTTTGATTTCTGCAATATCGAGTGATGTTGAAAATCATGAAAAATAATAAAAACTCGTGATAACATAACTCCCGCAAAAGCACTGCAAAGCAGCTTCCCCCATAAAACGGGGACAAAATAAGTGCCTAAAATAGCTGCAATCAACAAAAGGAATCCTGAAAGTGTATAATACCAGCTTTTCCAACGAATTTCTTGTGCAAATGGTTTTGTTGCAAGAATAAGATCTTTACCTGTAAGCATACCACAAAGATAGTAATAAACGGAAAAAAATAATAAACAAGATCAAGCCAAGAGTAGCGAAAAGAGTGTCTGTCATTATTGTCAGACCACACAATTTTTTTAAAACCTTTTTCCTGTCTAATTATCAAACCTTTTTCTTACCGGCGGCACATCCTTTTTAATACGAATGGCACAACCAACACTCACATTCACAATTTCAATTTTTTGCTGAAATGAGCCATAGCCTGAATATCCATCGCTGTAATTATAAATCACGTCAATAAATTTAGGGTTCGTCTTTACATAATCTGCATTTAACAGGAAAGCAAAGCGATCAGAGACATTGAATCTAAAAACCCCGCCGACGCTATATCCAAATGCGATTCCGGCTCCAAGCTCCTGTTGCTCCCAGTATGTCAGGCCTCCCTCTTTCCAGGTTGTTCTGATTTGTGGCGAAACAGCAGTCATGAGTCCTACCAATGCACGTGGTTCTATGATTAACTTTCCATTGGACCCTAGTGGGATAGAAGCAAACACTCCGGGCATAAAGGCGAACATGCCCCAACTATTCGCTTCTACTTTTGTAAAAACAACCGGAACACCATTGGTTCTTCCATACGATTTAAGTCCATCTAAGCGTGCCTGGTCATCAAGGGGGCTAGTTTGTATCATAAGCATCGCGGTGACGCCAAAATTTGAAGCAATACGATAAGCGAAATTTAAATTAATGGTGAATCCTGTGCTTGCAAATCCTGAAGATTCAAGATTAATATTTTTACTTCCGAAATCTCCGACAGCTATGCTTGGGCCGACTGAAATTCCGGCATAACCTTTCCTGGATTCGTATTGTGCGATAGACAATCCCTGAAATAAAAAAATAAAAATAATGAGAGAAATTATTTGTTTCATCATGAAGGATCGGGAAATATTATAATAAACATATAGTACAACAAATTCAAACTAAGACCGATTTTTTTTTCGGACTGCTTGAATTAGGCCACTCATCTCTCCTCTTAAATCCGTTACAAATAGTTTTTTTACCTGTCGGCTATTCAGATTTTGTCCGAAGAGGAACATTAGTTTAGCCAACGCCGCCTCTGTGGTAATATCGCTGCCGCTAAGTACTCCGATTTCTTTCAGGTGAATACTTGTTTCATATTTTCCCTGCTCCACCGCCCCTCCGCTGCATTGAGAAACATTCACAAGAAGAATCCCTCTTTTTATTGCCTGATGCAGTACTTCGATAAAGGATTTATCCGTTGGTGCATTTCCACTTCCGAAGGTTTCCAAAACCAGCGCTTTCAGATTCTTTGTTCTTAAAATTGATTCGATAACCTCAACATGTATCCCGGGATAAATCTTTATCAGGGCTATGTTGGTGTCAAAATTTTTATGAACCTGTAATTTCTTTAATGGCTTTTTAAGAATCACATCTTTGTTCAACACAATATGGACTCCTGTTTCTGCCAACACCGGAAAATTATACGACTCGAATGCGTCGAATTTACTTGAAGTATATTTCTCCGAACGATTTCCCCGGAATAACTGATTGCTAAAATAGATGCAAACTTCAGGAATGATCGATTCACTCGCTGCCAGCTGAATAGTCGTAATGAGATTTCTTTTAGCATCAGTCCGTATGGCGCCCAAAGGTAATTGGGAGCCGGTTAGAATCACCGGCTTTGACAAATTCTCCAACATGAAACTTAATGCGGAAGCAGTATAAGCCATCGTATCTGTGCCATGAAGAACAACGAAACCGTCGTAGCGGGAGTACTTCTTTTCTATGACCTCAACCAGTTCCTTCCAGAATTCCGGTTTTACATTTGAAGAATCAATCGGGGTACGAAAAGCGTAAAAGTCTATTCGGCAATTGAGGTGTTTCAATTCGGGTATCTGATCCGTGATCGCTCCGAAATCGAAAGGAACAAGTGTCCGTGTATGATGTGAATGCATCATGCCGATCGTACCTCCGGTATAAATGATTAGTATTTTTTTTGCCTTTTTCTTCATGAATTGCACTCGTAGATGACGTCTTTATTCTTCTTTATTTATTATTGCCTTTTACTTCCCGAAAATTTTTTTCGAATTCGCTGTGGTAATTTGCGCAATCTCCCCGATTGAACAATTCTTTATCGCTGCCACTTTTTCAGCAACAAGAGCAAGGTATTCCGGAAGATTTCTTTTCCCTCTGTAAGGAGTCGGTGCAAGGTAAGGTGCATCTGTCTCAAGTACAATATGATCAAGACTTATTCTTTCCACGACTTTGTCCAGCCCGGAATTTTTAAAACTTACAACTCCTCCGATTCCGAGATAAAAACCCATCCTTATTGCCCGCTCTGCCTGATCTTCAGTACCGGTAAAGCAATGGAAAATCCCATGGGGTTCCTGTTTAGGATGCTCAACAAGTAGTTCATAGATCATTTCGAACGAATCCCTTGAATGTATAACTATCGGGAGTTTGTAGACATTGGCGAGTTCAACTTGCCTCAGGAATACTTTTTTCTGTTCTTCAACGAATGTCTTGTCCCAGAAAAGGTCAATCCCCATCTCTCCAATGGCCGCAAATTTTCTGTTTTCAAGCCAATGTTCAACTTTCGCCAATTCCGCTTCCCAGCTTTCATTGACAGAACAGGGATGCAATCCCATCATAGGAAAACAGTTGTCAGGGTAGTTTTTTTCCAGTTCAAGCATTGCCTCAATTGAACTGTTATCAATATTCGGCAGAAAGAATCTGGAAATTCCTTTCCCAATAGCTGATTTTATTAATACATCCCTATCAGCATTAAACTCTTCGGAATACAGGTGGGTATGGGTATCGGTCAATATCATGAACCAGAGAAAATTTTACCGGTCCGAATGAACCATTTTAAAGGAGGACGAGAGCGACCAAAATTAATCATTCTCATGGAATCCTCTTATAGGTGCCCAATACTAATTCCGGAAATATTGGTGATGTCAATCTCAGCCATTACATTACTTTTGTAAAAAATCACTTTCCCCATTGCCAAAATTTCTCATTATTCGATTTTCTTCCATTGGTGACATTGTTCTCACGACTCCGGTAATCCGTTGTCTGAAGCAACAGATACCGGATGCCGAAATTCACTTCTTAACAAGGGCTCCTTTTGCAGATGTTCTGACCGGCAATCCGTACATAGACAAATTGCATCTTCTGGATAATTCCCTGAAAGAATTGCTGCTTGATTTAAATAAAATAAAATTCGACGCCATAATTGACCTCCATCACAATCAACGATCATGGCTTGTAAAAAGAAAGTTGAATGTGCCTTCCAAATCTTTTCACAAACTGAATATTGAAAAGTGGTTGCTGGTCAACTTTAAAATTAATCGTCTTCCGGAACGTCACATTGTGGACAGGTATCTTGATGTTATTTCTAATTTCAATATTAAAAATGATGGTGAAGGATTAGATTTTTTTATTCGTCAGGAAGCATCAAGCATCCGTGAAAAACTTCCAAACTCCCACCGGCAAAATTTTATTGCTTTTGTGATAGGGGCGAAACATGCTACCAAGCGTCTACCTGAATCTAAAATAATCAGTATATGTAAAAAAATAAATAAACCGGTGGTTTTATTAGGCGGACCAGAGGATAAGATAAGAGGTGAAAGGATTGCCACTGAAGCAGGCCCGATGATTTATTCTGCCTGCGGAAAAACAAGTCTGCATGAATCGGCGGCACTGGTTAAATTTTCTGATTACGTAATCACTCATGATACCGGCTTAATGCACATTGCCGCTGCTCTTCAGAAAAAGATTGTTTCTGTTTGGGGAAATACCATTCCGGAGTTCGGAATGTTTCCGTATTACAATCAACTCAATGGCGGAACCGAACAGGGCTTGAAATCTGTGATTGAAGTAAAGGGTCTTTCATGCAGACCATGTTCCAAGATTGGTTTTGAAAAATGTCCTAAGGGCCATCTTGATTGTCTGAATAAAATAGACGAAGAGGAAATTCTGCGAAGATTAAATACCTGATCTGTTAATCCGGGACAATTCGCAACGATGAAGTCATAAATAAGATTTTCGGATGGAACAAGGGAATGGCTTCGCAGAGTACATTCAGTCGGTTTTTCGGCAATTCGATTTTAGCGACAATGAATTATTTATGTTAATTATTTTGAAAGCTCAGATTTTTTGGTTCTATTTGTCCAAGAGGAAGAAACGAAAAACATGCAATAAAGATGAATCGAAATTGGTTCATTTAAAGTGTATGATTTTATAGTGCCGACAATTGTGGCAGATTATTTTTGAATTCGACCTTATCTAAGATAACTGACACATTATAACCATGGGATTTGTGAAAATTTACATAAAAATTTCATTGATTATTTTTTTATGCAAAACCGAGACTGCATTCTGTCAATCTTTTATTTTTAATCAAGTTTATAGTATTAATGACTTTCAAGCTTATAATGTAATTGAAACATCTGATAATGGTTTTTTACTTATGGGTGCAAGCTCATTTATTAATGGGGGTGACTATATTATTATGAAAACCGATTCATCAGGGAACACTGAATGGATAAATGGTGGAAATAAATTTGATGGGATTAATTGGAGTTCTGGTATATCATCTGCTGTACAGATAGACAGCGCGTATTATTTACTTGGGTATTGTCAACCTATATTTGGATCAAATGTATATATGTATTTAGTCAAATGCGATTTATTTGGCAACATTATATGGGATCGATATTTTATTAATTATTTTAATAGCTTAGGATTGAAGTTTGAATCTAACTCACTTGTTTTATCAGCAACGACAATAGATACTGTTCATGGACAATACCCTGTAATATGTAGATTAGACACATCAGGATTTGTTATCAATCAAGTTAGTATTTCCGGACTTCCGGACTATAAGATTGTAAATTATGTAATAAGATATAATAAGATTTATACTGTATCCCTGTCGGGAAATTTGGCGTTGAATCCACCGGAATATTATGCTAAAATTAATTGTTTTGATTCTTCGGGAAGTGTCCTATGGGAATATTTTAAAACCGATACAACAGGTTTTGGCATCAAGGGATTAGAATTTGACTCACTTCATTTATATACCGGAATTAATTATAGTCCTGATTTCATTACGCCTGGAATTTTCAATTCTTCAATTCTAAAATTTGATACACTAGGAAATTTGATTTGGGAGAGTAAACTCGACAGCCTGAGAAATGACGGACTAGGATATACACTTTCGTTAGCTGTATCAGGCAATAATAGTATAATAGCTGTAACTGAAGGACTAAGCATACTTAAGAGCGATACCAGTAGCAATACAATTTGGATCTTTGATTCTGATACTTTGGGTCATTACATAATAGGGAATGTAATAATGAAACATGAGAAAATAGTTGTAACTGGATATTATCAGCATGCTACGGGTTACCCTTATAGATCATTCTTGAAATGCATTTCTGATTCAATTTATACTTCAATTGAAAATGTATTTTTTAAGCCAATCAAGATATATCCGAACCCTACTGTGCATGGAATTTATATTGAAAGTGGTGAATTACAATTTAAAGCATCAATATATGATCTTGCAGGAAGATTGATGAGTAACGTGTTAGTTGATAAGAATTATCAATATATCGATTTTTCAGATTACAATAGTGGAATTTATATTTTGCGCATATTTTCTAAAAATAGTATACTATCATATAAAATTATTAAAAATAATAATTAAATAATCTTAACCTTTCCCTCCTATGAAAATTAAAAGAAATTATTTGCTATTAGGAATTTTATTATTCCTTAGTCCAAAATGCATTACAGCACAAGCGGTGAAAGGTTTATATGTCGATATATTTGGCAGTTACATCTTGGGGAATGCAATGCTTGAAACGGATCTCATAAATTATGCGCAGAGCAATGGAATTAATTATTTGATTTTGTATGATGTAGAGAGTTTTGTGATTTCTAGAGACAATAATCAAACGGGAGGACTAACCGGTAAGCAACAGGATCTTTCAGATTTTATTAGTTCAGCAAAAAGTGCTATAACTGACCTACAAATCGGTGTTACTGGCGGAGTTTATAAGACATCACCATCAACGGATCGAAGTGTCTTCTTTGATAATGTGGTATATTATAATCTTATCGTGAATGATTTGGACAAAGCAATTGATGTTATTAATTTAGAATATGAATATTGGAATATTGCCCAACCCGTCAATTTTGAACAAAATATTTTTGCATTTGGTAAATTTATAGATCAATTAGATAAAATGAGGATTCTCGCAAATGCGACTACATTCCCGCGTTTATTAGTCGAAACATATATTGGAAGATTTGATCGAACTCAAGATCCAAACGATTGCACAAATCAACTAAATGTATCCTCACAAGCTCAAGCAGATGCAATTGATCCTTTGGTGGACCGTGTGCTAATGCATATTTATATGCCAGCACATTTTATGCAATCAAGAATTGACTTACTTGGTTTTAATAATCTGCAGTTTGAATTTGATCATGGTTATGGGAAAAGAATGCAGGCATTTAATAACAACAGTTTCCCAACGACTTTTTTACCATTGTGGTCATCTGAATCTTCAGATTTTGTAGGCAACGCTAATAGTCATGTTAATTTCTATGGAGATTATTTATGGTTTAGTGGTTTAAGAGCAAGTGGTGTATCGTGTTCAACTCTAACACTAAATAGACTTGGCTATGATCTAAAATTTATGGGAGACATAACTGTGCCGTTGACTGACTTTAATGCTACATTTCAGAACAATGTGGATCCATATGGACCAAATCCGAATTTTGGAAATCCTTGTATTCCTTCATCTTGTAATGATTGTCACTTTAATTTTATACAAAATGCAAACTCCCTAACTATTGATTTTGTTTCGGAAGATATACTTCCAGGAAATACTGTTCAGTGGGATTTTGGAGATGGAAGCTTGCCTTCTACAAATTTTATTGAAAGTCATACATATTCAACTAGTGGTTTATATGCAGTCACGATGACTGAGTTTGATCCAACTCAAGCGGTAGTTTGTAGCACAACTTTATCAATCACTTCGGGAACAGGAGGCGGTAGCACTATGTCTACTTGTATTACAAATAATATTGTTGGAGGTGAAGCTTGGTTTAAGTATTCATCGATGCCACTCAAGGGTAATATCAAGCCACTATATATTGATTTAGGCCCAGATAAAATTGGCTACCCTGGAACGGCAACTTACATACATCCGACTGATTTCACGGCAGCCATTTCCGCAGCTGCACAATTTAGCATACCAATATTAAGATATGATTGGTTCAAGAATGGAGAGTTTATTCAATCTACTTTTCCCTTAAATCCTGAGTTAGAAGTGTTCTATTCCACGATCAATTTGCACCAAGATGTATTTACTTGCGATTTGGTTCTTGATCATAATCCCCCCAAAGTTAATAGATATCGTTACAGAGATGATATCACATTGACTGCGGATGTAAGTGTGAGCTCAAATTTATCTTATTACAGCATAATTACTACTCCTGCTACATGTCCGAATTTCAATAATGGCACTGCTTCTATCTTTTTGTATCAAATTTCTCCCGGTGTTTATAGTTGGGATGGCCAAGCAACTACCACTCAAACCACAGTGTCGAATTTAAGTCCGGGAATGCATACAGTGGCCGGTACTGGTCTGAATGGTATTGTCCAATTTGAAATTAAGTCAGTTGATAATAGCCCTATTCCTTTTATTTCTCAAACCAATCCTTATTTGTCCTGTGATAAACAATTGTTTGTTAATAATATATATTCAAATTATACGTGGTACTTGGGCGCAAATATTGTTCAAAATGGAGTGAATAATATTTATGATGCAACTTTAAACGGTTCTTATACTGTTGAAGTAACAGATGAAAATGGTTGCATTGGATCGTCAACAGCGTTTGGTATGGACATGATTCCAAATTCAACAATAACAGGCTCTGTTAATATGTGTCAACCCATTTATTCGGTGCCACTAAACTCAAATAGTTCTTTTTATAATTGGACAGTACCGAACGGTGCGACCTTTGTGAAATCAGGAAATACAATGACCATAGATTGGGGGACTGCTGTTAGTGGCGGAATGATTACTTGCACAGTATCTAATGCCTGTGGTATATCATCCACAGGATCAATACAAGTGACACCGTTATTAATTTCTGTAATCTCAACCTACAAATGCCCGGGGCTAAATAACGGAAGTGCCGGGGTTTTAGTTACTAGTGGTGGATTGTCTTCAAACTGTACGTATTCATGGACGGGTAGTTCCGCTACAACACCTTTAATAACTTCTTTAGCCGCAGGGAATTATTCTGTCACCGTGACAAACACAGTAACAGGATGCACGGCTTCTGCGACTGTTGCAGTAAGCAATTTTCCAACAGGCTTGACCGCTCCAACCATTAATGGTACATCAAGTGCTTCTCCGGGCTCGCATGTTTATACATTATCGAACTATAATTCTACCTATGATAATTATTATTCCTGGAATGCAATTGCTAATTCGGGTAGTGCAACAATCAGCTATCCAAATAATAATAAACAATCAGCTACGATTCAGTGGCCAGCCTCCGGTGGACGAATAGTTATTTCATTTGGCGTACAAGGTTGTTTGCAAACAACTACCTATTATGTTCAACCTTATTGTCAAAGCACGTTCACATATTTAGATGGCGCAAATCAATCCGCTGTTACATCGGCAAATGTGATCACAAGATCCAACATGACTTTTAACGGTGTATTGAACATCACCTCTGATTTCACTTTCTTAAATTGCGGGGTAGTTTCCTTTGCACCGGGTGCAAAGATTTTAGTTCAGTCGGGATATTCACTGACTATAGATAACTGCACTTTCACTGCGAGCAATAGTTGTTGTAAGATGTGGAAAGGTATAGAACTTCAGCCGGGAGCAAAAATTATTGTCAGAAACAACACCTATATCTCTCAAGCTGAATATGCTATTATAGCAAACAACGGTAGTATCTATAAAATTAAAGATTCTCACTTCAGGAACAATTACATTAGCCTACAAGTTGGAACCGGAGTAAGTACCACCAATACAAACTCTAATTTATTTAATACTGATTTTTACTCTGATCCTCATACTTGCGGTGGTACCATGTATTATAATTTTCTACCTAAATATGATGGTCAAACTTTAAATCCGGGGTCGCGGCCTCTTGCTGGCATTAAAGCTGATAATGTCACCTTTATGAAGTTCGGGGCATCAACGCCACTGGCCGGAGGAGATGTGAGATTTAATAACCTTACCAATGGTGTAATTAGCAATAACTCCAATGTGTACATTCAAAACAGTACATTTAAAAACATGCCTTCAGGTGCTGGGGTTATTGCAACTGGAGGATTACTCTCATTGCATGGAATGGGAGGAGACTATGTAAATTCTGAGAACACATTTGAAAACTGTCACTGGGGCGTAAATGCAAGGAGTTGTGAACTGGCTGTCCACTCCTCTAAGAGTTCTGACG
The DNA here is from genome assembly GCA_964355885.1 of uncultured Flavobacteriales bacterium. GTDB lineage: Bacteria > Bacteroidota > Bacteroidia > AKYH767-A > 2013-40CM-41-45 > QQVM01. The sequence goes on along the minus strand of CAYHFJ010000047.1, from coordinate 4,747 downwards.
ACTTGTCAACCGCCGTGTATTATAGTGACTGCGGAACGGTGAACATTACCGATAATGCTTTTAGTGCAAGGTACTACGGCATTCATGGATACCACAATCCAAATTCAACTGTAGCAATTGAAAAAAACAAAATTCACATGAGCGGAACACCAATTGGTTCCGCCTGTATCAGGCTTGATGAATTCGGTTTGGATCCCGTAGTAAGGGTTGCGCATAATGACCTTTACCTCAGTAGTAGTCGTTATGGAATTGTGATTTATTCTGTTCATAATGCCATGATCAGTGAGAACTATATTCAAATGAACAACGCTTACAACATTTCCGGAATCAGAAGTTATTACTCATCCGGAAATACCTTTCAGTGTAATACTGTAAATGCAATGCAACGTAATACTTCAGGACAAAGTGGAATTTCCATGAGTCTCAGTCCTGAAAACACAGTATCCTGTAACTGGATGAATAATCAACACGAAGGTATACGAATTAGCGGGGCGTGTTCACCTATGGATTTGCAAGGAAATATATTTAATGATCATAATTTTGGATTGAGCTTAACCTATAATGGTTTGATGGGAGTACAGGAAAACAAAGGGAACCTCTGGAGCGGAACCTACACTTCCTATGGAGCCTATCTATCAGGATTAAATTCCAATTCGGCCATGGCAAACCAGGTTTTGTTCTATGACCCTAGCAGCACCGGCACTCCGCCAACAACCAATAACGATATCTTAAATTATGGCTGGTTCCAAGGTAATGGGAATAGCGAAGAATTCAGTTGTGTCGCCTATGACTGCCAGCCTTTTGTTCCGGTTGGTGATGATCCAAGAGTTGAGGATGAAATTATTGCTGAAGAGGATGATATCGGTACTGAATATGTTGAACCGTCAAATTATTTTGCCGACAGGTTTTTGTTTGAACGATTGATGGCTGATCCGAGTCTGATGCAGGACAACCCAATTTTACAAGCATTTTATGATCAGAAAATCTATGGAACTATTGGCCGCTTTACGGAAATGCGTCAGTCTATAGAGGATGCTGTTAAATGGGAAACGGTTTATGAAACAGTCTATTCGCTCAACGAAAGCATGATAAAGACAGCAGCGGATTCACTCAGTATCATTGATAGTTTATTGGAGAATGGATATACAGGGCCGACTAATGCGGAATCCTTGAATGAAACCATTAAGGATCTAATGGCCAGCAATGATGTGATCAGAGAAACTATAGCACAGATGAAGGAATTTCGAATTGCAAATTCCTTAGATGATAATTCCGAAATTCCAGTGAGTGATCTCTACGATGAAAATGAATCCACAGTAAATCAGATCTATCTTGAAACTGTGGCATCCGGTCATTATGAACTCTCAGGGGATCAGATTCTGCAACTGTTTTCTATCGCTGAACAGTGTCCGTTTTCCGGAGGTCCGTCAGTGTACAAAGCCAGATCACTTTATAATCTCTCAGACCCTACAGCAGACTGGGACGATGATGCAATTTGCATCTTTAACGGAATTCAGCCGAGGAAGCGTAATGCTGAAAACCTGTATAATTTATTTCCAAATCCAAGTACTGGAGTAGTTACCTTGAACTACAAGATGGCATTGGAAGAAAAAGGTGTCTTGAATATTTACAACATGTTGGGTGTTTTGCTTTCATCAACGATGCTGAATCCTTATGACAGACAACTTGAGGTGGACCTTTCAAATTTCAATCCCGCCTTGTATCACTATAAGATCATGATTAATAATCATCAGTCAGGTCAGGGAATGATTTCTTTGATCAGGTAGAAAAAATCTTATTGAATCTAAAGCAGGATAAAAAATCAAAACTGATTTTTTTTCCTGCTTTTTTCATGATTCGTTGGTTGCATTCTTTCGGTCAATTGAAATAACACAAGAGCGACTCTCCTCTTCTTTCACTCTTTTCAGTTTTATCCCTTCCTGTGGCTTAAGTACAAGCGGAACTTTCTCAAGCACGACCGAACTCATGTCCAGTCCGAATGCACGGGGTTCAGACATAGATAGTTTTTTAAGAATAAAATGGATATCCATTATAATCTTCTCATACACCGGGAGGTCGTTTTCATAGGCCAGAAATCTTTCCATCACAACAAAGCGAAAATCGCCAATCATTTTTCTGTTGCTTAAGGAAGTGTAGCGTGATGATATATCAACCTCTTTGTTCTTAACCAAATCCTCAACAACTCTTCGGAAGAACAAATTTATTCTTGGCTCTATTCTGAAACCAATTTTGAAATCGATTCTGATTATATCGTCTTTTATGATCTCTGTCACCTTATAGTCCAGAGTATAGGGTTCGTCCTGTACATCCACATGTATGAACCAATAAATATCAGCGCGCTTTGGCTGTCTCTGCATTATGGAGAAAATAATTTTTGCTTCAATCTCATCATAATTATTTGCTCTTGTCAGATAAATTAAATGAGTAGCGTACTTTTCAACTGAGGGATCATGGCTCAGGTCTCTCATTTGCGGGATATAGCTTTGGAGTTTCACAAATTCCGTAAACCTGTTTTTAATCTTTCTGGCTTTATACCATGCCCACATCAATAATACCAATATGGATGCGAGAAAAACCGTCAGCCATCCACCATGCATGAATTTATCCAGATTAGCGATTAAAAATGTTATTTCTACAGTTAACACAAGAAGTAACATCAATATGATCAGTGGCGTAGCAACTTTCTTCATGTACAACCAGAATGAAAGCAAAATGGTTGTACTTAACATGGTAATGATGATGGCCAATCCATAAGCTGCAACCATTTGGGATGACTCACGGAAAAAGAGTACTATTCCAATACAGTTTATCAGAAGCATCCAATTCACGGAAGGAACATATAAAGTTCCCCGCAGATCTGTTGGATACACAATTTTAACTTTTGGCCAGAAGTTAAGCCGGATTGCTTCATTGACCAGAGTAAATGATCCGCTAATTAAAGCCTGTGAGGCGACGATTGCAGCGAATGTCGCTATTATGATGCCCGGCACTAACCACCAGGAAGGCATGATCTCATAGAAAGGGTTTATAGGTCCCAGATGTTTCCCCTGATGTTGCATCAACCAGGCTCCTTGTCCGAAATAATTCATAACAAGTGCCACCTTCACAAAAATCCAGGTAGTCTGAATGTTTTTTCTTCCGCAATAACCAAGATCGCTGTACAAAGCCTCCGCACCTGTAGTGCACAAAAACACCGCCCCTAGCAACCAGAATCCTCCGGGATAGATGGCGAGAAGCTCTATCGCGTATATTGGATTAAGTGCCTTCAGTGCCTCAGGGAAAGCGGCTAACTGAACGATTCCTAAAATGGCGATCATACTGAACCAAACCAACATTACCGGACCAAAAATTTTTCCTGCAAAATTTGTCCCGAATTGCTGGATAACAAACAGCCCAAAAAGAATCGCGATGACAATTGGAATGGTAGGTATTTCAGTGTTGAAAATCCGCAGTCCTTCTACAGCAGCTGAAATGGATATGGCAGGTGTAATTATACCATCGGCCAGCAGGGCGGCTCCTCCTATCATAGCAGGCCACACCAGCCACTTTACTTTTGTATGTCGTACGAGTGCATAAAGTGAAAAAATTCCTCCCTCACCTTTATTATCCGCACGCAAGATCAGAAAAACATACTTGAGAGTTGTTTGAAGTGTAAGCGTCCAGAAAATACATGAGATGCCTCCCAGCACCAGCACAGGATCGATGTTGTGGGTTCCAATGATTGTCTTCATCACGTACAAAGGAGAAGTTCCGATATCGCCAAAGATGATACCAAGAGTAGCCAGAAGGCCGGCCAGTTTAATCCTTTTATTGGAAGTAGATTCCAAGTGTAATAGTTATGGATAATATCCGTTTAATTCGCTGCTTGTAACATAAACTTAACACGAAATCAGGAGTCCATAAAAAGGGCTTTCAATTCCGTTGCTTCGTGGGGCTTCATCTTTCCCGCGAGAATCAATGATAACTGACGACGACGCAAAGCACTGTCGTATCGGCTTTTTTCCTCCTCTGTTTCAGGAACAAGCGAAGGAACATTGATCGCGTGTCCCTGCTGGTCGACAGCAACGAAAGTATAAATCGCCTCATTACATTTTTTCTTTTCTCCGGTCATGTTATTTTCTACCCATACATCAATATAGACTTCCATTGAAGATATAAACGCCCGTGATACCTTTGCCTGAAGAGTGACGATTTCACCTAGACGAATGGGTTGATTAAATGAAACATTATTTACGGAAGCTGTCACAACAATTCTACCACAGTGCCTTGTCGATGAAATTGCTGAAGCGATATCCATCCAGTGAAGAAGTCTGCCTCCCATTAGATTTCCCAAAGTATTTGTGTCGTTTGGCAATACGATCTCTGTCAGCGTGGCAACTGATTCTTTTGGTGTTTTTGATTTCATGGAATTTTTTTTCTAAATATAATCAGAGTCTGCTTGGATAGAGCTCTGACAAAATCCTTTTCAGACAATCCGTCGAAGATTGATTTCGCCAACCGGATTTACTACGAGAGGCACTTTTTCAATCGCTACGGAACTGGTATCAAGTCCAAAAGCTCTTTCTTCTGACAGAGACAATTTTTTGAACAGGAAATAGACGTCGAGAATGATCTTTTCATAGAAAGGCATTTCATTCTCAAACGAAAGGAATTTCTCCATCACAACAAATTTAAAATCTCCAACCTGATTCTTTCTTCCTAATGATTCATAACGTGAAGTAATATC
>CAYHFJ010000046.1:12558-20144 GCA_964355885.1 uncultured Flavobacteriales bacterium | reverse complement strand
CGAAAATTGCTGAAGTGTCTTATACTTTAGGTGGTGTGGTTGCCAGAAGGCTTACAATGCTCTGAATGTTGCATTGGTACTGGATTACATTGACCCATAGCAAATCTGTGGGATTTGTTTTTCGCTGATACTGATTAAAGCGTGTCAAAACACTGAATGAACTGCCGCTAACTCCGCCTAACCTTTCATGGATTACTTGCAATGCATTCAGGCATTCTCTGATTTCTACCCGCAGCACATCACCAGTCATCATTTCACTTTCGCTCGTGAACCGATGAGCATACTTCACAGTGAGATTCACCAGTCCAATTTGAACACTCTCATTCATGTTTTTCCAAATAACATCTTCAAATTTCAGCAGTATTGTCAGGTAGGTTATTGGTGATTTGTAGCCATCGCTGTCTAACTGCCCCATATCGAGGTCAACCCAAAATTTTTCAGGGTCGATATCTTGTATTCTATTGAATACTGCTTTGCATAGCAAAGTCAAAAGGTGATTTGGAGCGAGTTCATTCCTATTGGAATACTTACCACTACTTTAATCGAATTTATAGTGCGGAGGGTAGAGTTTACGGGAAGTATTGTAAAAACAGGTCTTGTCCTCTATGCTGTGGGATTAGGAAAGCCGAGATTCTTAATAAGTATTACTCGGTATTGAAAACTTAGAAACGCCCATTCTTTCTTACCTTAACAGTTAAAGCAACCTCCGCATTAGGTTTGGAAAAAAGAATCTCAGAAATGCTCGAACTATTCCGACGAATAATCTCAAGCCAAAAGAAACGAAATCAAAGAGGGAAAGGAATAAAGCTAATTGGTATCAAATCATTTGAGAGTAATTTCAATCAGGTGCAAAAAACGTACAACCCCCATTTTCACTTGGTTCTAATCGACCTCCAAACCGCCGACCATATTATGACTGAATGGGTCAAACAAGGTCGGAAACTTTGGGGAAATGCCTCTGTAAGCAAAGCAGCTCAGTACAATACACCCGTCCGGGATTCGGAAGATTGCCTAGTTGAAATCCCAAAGTAAAGCAGCAAAATTTTTACTGGACCGGACAAAGTTAAAAAGGGAAAAGGTGAAGCCGCTATTTTCCTAGCTGCTTATGACAATAATATTAGTGCAATGAAAAAGCATCGGATTTTTGAGAGGTTCGGTTTTAACCTCCCTAAAGGATCAAAGGGAGGCAAGAATTTAAAGCTACTTAGGACTTATAAGGAGTGGCTCTATTACGTTGAAAGTGGTGATTGGATATAAATTGAGGGTTCTTTAACTTTAAGTAATTTTATACCTTCCAAGGAGTTGATAATAGTACTAGATAATCAAGTAGATTTAACTTCGAACTAACTAATTGCGATGAAAACAGGGTTTTGGTGCGTAATGTTAAAATTTGAGTAAACATTTCATTTGTTAGAAAATTAACTTTTCTAATTGGAAGTTGTTTAATAATAGTCTAATTTTGTACTGAGGATTTAAACCCCTCATACCCCCCTAAGATGAGAAAATCTTAGGTTTAGCCCTCAATAGCAGAGGGCTTATTTTTTTACCAGATGTCAAGCAGGAAACAAAGAGTAATCTTTTATATAGATGGATTCAATTTTTACTTTGGGTTAAAAAGTAAAAAATGGAGAAGGTATTACTGGTTAGATATTGAAAAATTTTGTTCACAGTTTTTAAGACCGCATCAAGAATTAGTCGAAGTGAATTATTTTTCTGCCATTCCTAATAATAACAAAGGCAAGCGAGAAAGGCAAGATTTATTTTTTTCAGCGAACAAACTAAATCCTAAATTCAATCTTTTCTTAGGAAAATTCTTAAAGAAAGAAATAATACACAGTACTTGTGGTAAACCTTATTCTACCTTTGAAGAGAAGGAGACTGATGTTCATATTGCTACTAATATGATCCGAGATGTTGTTTTGGACAGATGTGATTTATCAATTTTAATTTCTGCTGATAGTGATCTTATACCTCCCATAAATTTTATTAAAGAATATAAACCAATACATAAAATCTTAGTGTATTTTCCTCCAGACAGATTTTCATTTGATTTAAAGAATAAGGCCAATACAGTAGTTAAATTGGATAATCATGAGGAAAAATTCAAAACCTCATTACTTCCCCCTGAAATTGCCTTGCCTACCGGGTACATTTTAAAAAAGCCAAGTCACTGGTCTTAAAGTCCTTTAGCGTGTATTTTTATGCAAATTTTATGCAAATAAAAAAGGGTTACACATTTTAAACTGTGTAACCCTTTGATTTTTAAGTGGGAACTACTGGGTTCGAACCAGTGACCCTCTGCTTGTAAGGCAGATGCTCTGAACCAGCTGAGCTAAGCTCCCAATATTTATTTCTCAGTGGCCTGTGACCCTCCCGCGCTTAGGGCGCGGGATGCTCTGAACCAGCTGAGCTAAGCTCCCAATAATCTGACAACCAACAAAATACAAGCAAGGTGTTAACTTGTTTTCAAAATTGGAGCGCAAATATATCCAAATTTCTAATTCTTTAAAAATTAAATCGAATTTCATTTGAATTTATAGGCGCTTTTTTGAATCAGTCTATCCAAGATGTACACCTGATTTAAATTCTATGAAAAGAAACCACAGGTAATTATAAATTCGCATTGTCCAGCACTTAGAATATTCCAGAATTGACTTCGTTCATGCCATAATCAACCAAAATTTTCATGAACATTAAATCCACTCTCCTCCTTGTTCTCGTCTCCGCCGTACTCCTCACCTTTCTATTCTATAAGCAGTCGCTTGGATTAAATTTGTTTCTGGCCGAAACAGCTTTCATTTTCTGGCTTTACCTGTCGAAGCAATTCAGGTTCAAGGAAAGCAATATGATTATATCCGGATCAGGTTTTAGAATAACAGGTTTGCTTACCATTATCACTCCGCATTTTCATACATGGCAAATTTTCTTGCCCTGGCAGTGTTCATTCCAATCTGCCTGAGTACCTTGCCTATAAAAGATTATTCACAGACTCAACACCTCACCCCATGTAAATTACACTTTCAGACTTTGTGGAATGAAAGTACAAGGAATATTAAGGTTTTTAATCCCAAACTAAGTAATAAAAAGACAATCAAACGAATTGTGAAGAAGAAACTCAAACCCGTCGAGATGAAATAAAGCATCTTGCTTAAATTTGGATTAAATCCAAAAAGCAAAATCGGATTTATTGTTGGCTGAAATAGCTTCAAATGCCGCTGGAGAAACCTATAGAAATTGAATAAGGTTCTAGAAAAAAATTATGAGAGAATATGAAGATAATCCCGCAAGTATCAAGTATCATGTAAAGAGATACCTCCAAAGGCAAAAAAATCGATTCAGCAATAAAATAGTCGTTGATTTACCTGCAGGAAACGGTGTGACCTCAAAAATCCTGAAGGAAATTGGCGCCATCCCTATCGCATTTGATTTATTCCCGGAATACTTTAAATATGAGGACATAAAATGCGAAAGAGCAAATGTTTTGGAAAGAATCCCTCTAAACGATAAATATGCTGACTTTGTAATTTGCCAGGAAGGGATGGAACATTTTACGGATCAGTTTAAAGCGCTCAATGAGTTCAACCGTGTATTGAAACCGGACGGTTCGCTCATCATTACAACACCAAATTACTCAAACCTGAGAGCAAAGCTATCTTACTTTTTATCGGAGAGCGAAAGGTTCAACTCAATTATGCCTCCGAATGAAATTGATTCAATATGGATGAGCAATCAAAGTATTTCCAGTGAAATTTATTTTGGACATGTATTCTTAACAGGCATTCAAAAACTCAGGGTACTTGCAAAATTATCCGGATTCAGGATTAAACACATTCAATTCACACGCCTGAAAACCACTTCACTTATTATCTTTATATTTACTTACCCCTTCATATTCTTATCAAGCTGGATCAGTTACATGCGAAATATTAACAAGAACAAAGGCTATGATAAAAGTTACCAGAAGGCAATCTATAGGGAAATTTTCCTTCTAAATATCAATCCCAAAATCCTCGTTGACGGCCATCTTTTTGTTGAATTCCAAAAGGTGTGTGACTCTGAAAAAGTAATGACTCAGATTAAAAGTGTTCATACAGAATTCGGGACGACCTGAGAGGTATACCAAATCCATGTAGGTTTCCGAAATATAATATTATAGAACCTGCATGAGATTTGGTTATACCGCCCAAGTTTTTCGAAAAATGAAAAAAGTTCGGTATATATCAAACAAATAATTAAAATTTTATCCCCTATGAATACCTTAAAACCAAAACTTATATGGGGATTATCTATCTCCTTGCAGAAATCATGCACAACACAGAACTCATAAATCACTTTTATACTTGCTTTAAAAAAGGTGATGCCGAAGGAATGATAAGTTGTTATGACTCAGCTATTGTTTTTACAGATCCTGTTTTCGGTGAATTGAGAGGAGAGGATGCTAAGAATATGTGGCGGATGCTGTTATCAATAAGCAAGAGTCAGTTAAAAATATCATTCGATCAGATAGAGGCTGACAACAAATCAGGCTATGCCAACTGGACTGCTGACTATATATTTACCAAAACGGGAAGAAGGGTTATCAATAAAATCGCTGCACATTTTGAATTTCAGAATGGAAAAATAATCCGGCATACGGATCAATTTAATATCTGGAAATGGTCGCAACAGACACTGGGAATAACTGGTAAGCTTTTTGGCTGGACACCCTTCTTGAAAGCAGGGATTCGAAAAATGGCGAAGCGGCAACTGGAGAAGTATAAAAGGGAGAATGTGTTCAAATCGGTTTGAGAAGCATAAAAATAAATATTAAAATTGTAGTGCAGGAAATTTCAGGATTTAATAACTTTGGAACACCGGGCAGGAAGATAGAAACAGAAGGACTTCCCCCTCCATTGCAATAGTTAAAGACTTAGTAAAAAAAATTAAGCCTGACTGCAAGACTTCTCTAATCAAATTGAATGTTGATTCAAAGCATATAAATTAAAAATTTAATTAATGAAAAAATTGCTGCTCTTTTTAATTGTCATTATTTCTACCTCACTTCATTCCTCTGGTCAGGATGCTCAGTGGGTAAGAACTATTAAAAGCCAGGGCTATGACGATTGCCGAGATATGTGTACTGATTCTTCCGGAAATATATTTGTGACCGGTCAGATAGAATACACGGCTGATTTTGGAGGTTATAATCTTTCATCTTATGGTGGTCATGATATTTTCGTTGCCAAATATGACTCTGCAGGAAATCTGAAATGGGCGAAAAGAGCCGGTGGCCCAAGTGGAGATGTTGGATATTCTGTCGCTATTGATCGTGAGGGGAGTGTTTTTGTTGTCGGAGAGTTTGAACAGACAGCAAATTTTAGTGGCATTCAGGTAACGATACAGGGAGATGGTAACAATATGTTTATCGCAAAGTACGATTCATCCGGATCAATCCAATGGGTGAAAACAATTGGCACTAACGCAGGAAGTACAAAAGGATATGCCGTTGCATGTGACGATCAGGGTTATGTATATGCATGTGGTACGACGGCATCAAGAGCTTATCTGGATGGAACCAGATTATTTAGCACAAGGGGTGCTTCTGATATTATACTTATTAAGCTGGACACTCATGGTGATTATGAATGGCACAAACAAATCGGAGGAACAGACTCTGACAAAGGCTATGGTCTCGCAGTATCTGATGGTTTTGTCTATGTAACTGGATCTTTTGAAGGCTCTTGTGAGTTTTCTTCAATAACTCTTAATTCAAATGGTGGCCTGGATTTTTTTCTTGCAAAGTATAATGATCAAGGTTCCGTTCAATGGGCGAAAAAAGGTGGAAGTAGCTCTGATGATATTGGCTGGGATGTTGTCGTAAATAATAATGGTAACATAGTTTGTACAGGTGAATTCAGTTCCAATGCAACTTTCAGTTCAAATTCTATAAACTCCAATGGTAATACTGACATGTTTATCACAGCCTATTCTGAAACCGGTAGCAATTTATGGGTTGAAAATGGAGGCGGAAGCGGGATGGATGTAGGAAGAAATATTGCAACAGACAGAAAATCGAATTTGTATGTAGGCGGAAGCTTCAGTTACACAGCCGGGTTTGGTCAGTTCCAGTTAAGCAGCAACGGTGATGAAGATCTTTTTATGGTGAGCTATGACTCTATTGGCACTGCCCGATACGTAAAACATTTCGGCGGTCCCGGAAATGACCGGGGAAGAGGTGTTGGAACTGATCGGTATGGAAATGTATATTTCTCAGGAGAATACTGGAATCATATAACTTTCGATAATATTTATACTCCCGGATTACTCTTATTCGATGGCTTCATCACAAGACTTGGTAATTATCCGGTCTGCACAACCACAGCCGGAGTACTTCAAAACATTTCCTGTTACAATGCATGTGACGGTGTGCTTATGGTTCATTCCATCGGAGAAGCCCCGTATAATTATACATGGCAAACTTCACCCACTTTGCATACCGACACTATTAATTCTCAATGTTCCGGAACATACCCTGTAGAAGTTACAGATGCCTTCGGTTGCATCTCCAGAGACACCCTCCAGCTCGTAGAACCGGCAATACTCCTTATTGACTCTGCACTTATTACCGATGTATCATGTATCGGATGCAGCAATGGGAGTATAAATTTATACCCGGCAGGAGGAACACCACCTTATTCTTATTTATGGTCAGACGGAGAAACTACGGAAGACCGTATAAATATTCCTGATGGCACATATAACATTTGCATTGAAGACGCTAACCTTTGTACAGTGTGCGATTCGTTTGTAGTCATGACTCATACAGCATCAATAAATTCAGCCCGATCATTTTCTAATGTAATGCAACTTTATCCGAATCCTGCGTCAAAAATGGTTGAAATAATAATTAAAGAAAACTCATTGGGTATCGAAAATTATTTGATGAAATTATACAGTCTTTCCGGACAAGTCATCTTCGAAAGAAAACTGAATATTAATGAAATGAGTTTCTCTGTTAACGAATTACCTGCAGGTTTATATTTTGTACAATTCATTACCCTGGCAGCTGGCGGGGATGTCTTTATGGCACCTTTGTTTGTTGAGTGATTTTCTGAATAGTCTGTCGGTTATTTATAATTATATTTACCCCCTTTTTCTCAGACCCGGGTGGACTAAAATTGCTGGAGTACTCAGTTTTACTTAACGCCTCAGGGGTTTCATCTGAAGAATCTAGTTCAGGATTAGTAAAGATTTTTCCAAATCCTGTAAAAGAAAAATTAATTATTCAATCAGATCAAAGCATAGAAGAAATTCAACTGAGTGATGTATTCAAACGACTTGTCATAAAACGTCCGTTAAACAATTCGCATGAAACTGAACTTGCCGTTAATAATTTGCCTGCAGGTATCTATTTTATCACGGTAAAAATGAAAAATGGAATTAAGACTGAAAGAATAGTTGTTGAGTCTGAATAAATTCATTTGTTTACCTGAGATGGTAAATAAAAAGTTTAAAAGAAGCTCTCAATTACAGTTTCAATCCCTTGCATTAAGAATTATTTCGCCCTTGCAGGGCTTTGGACATGCGGTTATTTCTAATACAGGGCT
>CAYHFJ010000046.1:0-12458 GCA_964355885.1 uncultured Flavobacteriales bacterium | reverse complement strand
ATCAAGTCTGAAAACCTCCGCTTAAAGCCTCTCCGTTCTTGCTGTGATTAAAGCCATAAATAGGTTGAATTATTTCGCCCTTGCAGGGCTTTGGACATGCGGTTATTTCTAATACAGGGCTTTGCCCTGTATTGGGTGATGGTGCCCTTGCAGGGCTGAAAAAAAAGTGTTACGGTATTGATGTAAAATATAACTAAGTGTGAGTGTTGATTTCGGAAGACCGATATTGGGTGATCCTGCCTTTTCAGGGCTGAAAAAACCACGCAAAAGTATTAACCTAAATTATAAATAAGTGTGAGTGCCGATTTCGGAAGCTGGCGGAGAAATCACTAATTAATTTGAATAGATTCTCTGACTATGGTAGTACCTCTGCCACCACAAAAGTACTCCCGCCAATATAAATCATATCCCCGGTATTCGCAGCTTGAAGCGCGGCATTATATGCTTCCTTTACAGTGTCGTAAGAATTTCCATTCAGATTGTAAGCTAAGGCAGCGTTCCGCAAAACTTCACTTGTCAATCCTCGAGGAATATCAGCTTTACAGAAATAATAAATTGCGTCTTTCGGTAAGAGATCTAGTATACCACTGATGTCTTTATCATTCACCAGTCCTAATACAAAATGAAGCTTATTGAATTTTTGCATGTTGATTTGCCGGAGCACTTCAACAAGGCCAGGTTTGTTATGTGCGGTGTCGGCAACTACTAAGGGTTTTATATTTAACACATCCCATCGTCCACGGATACCCGTTAATGCTTTCACATTTTTCAATGCGGAACGAATATTAGTGTCTGTAATGTAAAAACCGTTTTCCTTCAATACATTTACAGCTTGCAAAACAGCGAGTATATTTTTTTGCTGATAAATTCCTGTAAGATCGAGTTGAAGATCCTTATAAATCAGAATGCCCTTGTGATAAACGTCGATTATCTGAACCGTAGAATCAATTGCTGATTCCAAGCTTGAACTTTCTGTTGATTGACTCTGACTGACTTTCCACAACACAGGCGCAAAGACACTTGAAGTTTTCATCTTTTCTGCAAAGGAGGTGAACACATGAGCCACTTCTTCTTGTACCTCGCCAATTACTACCGGCACTCCTCTCTTGATAATACCGGCCTTTTCAATAGCTATCTTTTCCAGTGTGTCTCCAAGAAATTGCATGTGATCGTAACCAATATTTGTGATAACCGATACTTCAGGTGTGATGACATTTGTGGAATCAAGACGTCCACCCATACCGGTTTCCATTATAGCTATCTCCACTTTCTCCTTCGCGAAATAATTAAATGCGAGTGCTGCAGTCCATTCGAAGAAAGATGGTTGTATCTCCATAAAATTTTGCTTATACGCTTCTACGAATTGCACAACACTCTCTTCAGGAATCATTATACCATTGATACGAATTCGTTCCCGAAAATCCTTCAGATGCGGAGAGGTAAACAAACCTGTTTTATAACCGGCTTCCTGTAAAATGGAGGCTATCATACAAGACACAGATCCTTTTCCATTCGTTCCGGCAACATGGATTGAACGAAATTTTTTCTCGGGATGATCAAGCAGATCACATAATTCAAGTGTATTGTTCAGATCCGCTTTATATGCAGCAGCACCAAGGCGGTGAAACATGGGTAACTGAGAAAATAAAAAGTCGAGTGTCTCCTGATAATTCATTCAAGATAAAATTAGAAAAACAAAAGCTACCGGAGTCCCTTGGGAGAAAATAAGGTGTGATGAAATCAGAATGGGCTGAACGTACTATTGAACTAAAAATACAAAGCTGATTGTTCCTTTTTGTATATCAGCCCCTTCCGGACTAGGGTTAAATTTTGCTTTCATCGCGGCATCTTTTGCAAGTTTCATCAAATAAGCGGATGTTGTCGTTGATCCTCTGCCACCTGGTATTGCCGCAACAACATTTCCATCTTTATCGACGGTAATATCTACCACAACCTTACCTGTCTCCTGAGATCTGTCGTTGATTTGCGGAGTGCGCACCATCTTTCTGCCGGACAATGAAAAAGACACTCCTTTACCGCTACCCGATCCTGACCCTTCACCATCACCTTGTCCTGTCCCGGTACCGGTTCCACTTGGACCTTGGTACGACGAATTCGGATCTCCTTTTGGATCGCCCTGATCTCCTGCGCCTACGCCTGTTCCTTGTGACTTACTATTATTGCTTGTCCCTTTATAAATTGCACGAGGATCAACAGTCTTTGCCGGCTGCACTATCTTTTTTTCAATTTTTGTGGTATTAACCGGTGTGTTAGTCGGCTTCACAACATTTTTTTTGATCTCCTTATTTTCCTTTACAATCGGCGTTTCTTCCAGGTCCTGAGTCGCATAATTCTCTTCAGGTTGTGATTGTTGCTTTATCTTATTCACGGATGGATCAACAGTGATGTTCTCTGAAACAGGTTGAATCAATCCCCCTGCTTCATCAAGATAACCTATGTTTACAATCACACCCCCGCTTCCTCCCGCCTCAGGAAAAGGAGGTACAGAAGTTTTCATTACTGTAAATAGCAGCACTAAAAAAATGAGTGCATGAACCACTACAGATAGAATTATTGATCGCGACCGGATTGTATCGTCCATGATTATAAACTTGTACTCTGACGAGGACCTATTGCTTGGAAGTTTGGGTAGCGAGTACCATTTTTATTTTTAACCGATTCCCGATATCAAGCAAATCGACAAGATTCTGCACCTGTATCGTTTTATCAACCTTCAACAACACAGCGGGATCCACTTGTCCTTGTATCTCTGCCTGCAGTGCCGATTCCAACAGATCACTGGTGATCGGAGTACTGTTGATTGCATATTGCAAGTCCGCGTCAACAGAAATTACTATTGGATGCTTCACGGACTGGGTGCCACTTTTAGCATTTGGCAAAAGTAATTTGAGTACGTTGGGAGTGGCCATTGTGGATGTTATCAGGAAAAACAACAGCAGGAAAAACATGATGTCATTTAATGAGCCTGTAAATACTTCTCCAACAACTCTCGTTCTTCGTCTTAGATTCATTATCGCTTTCTTAACATTGTGATGACTACATTCAGAAAATCAATTTTTGACAGGTTCTTCAAGTACGTCAATAAATTCAACCGCATTAATCTCCATCTTATTAATAATTCGATCTATCATGTGAACGAGATAATGATAGCATGCATAGGCAACCATTCCCACTAATAATCCGGCTGCGCTGGAAATCATTTTAACATAAAGTCCACCGGAGATAGTATTGATCTCAAGACTATTTTGGAGAGCGATCATATAGAATATTTTGATCACACCAAAGATAGTTCCTAAGAATCCGAACATCGGTGCGATAGCTGCAATTACACCCAGAATGTTGATATTCTTCTCCATTTTGTATATTTCAAGCTTACCAACATTCTCAATGGCACCTTCGATATCTTTCACCGGCTTACCCAAGCGCATGATTCCTTTTTCGATCATCCTGGCAACAGGACTGTTCGTGTTTTTGCAAAGCGATTTAGCTGCCTCGACATTTCCACTGTGTACATGATCGCGGATCTGATGCATGAAATTCATATCGATCTTTGAGAAACGACGAATAGTAAAAAGTCGTTCGAAAAAGATGTATAGTGCCATAACGGAAAGAATGGCAATAGGGATGACGAGCGGTCCACCTATTTTATCCATATCCCATCGTGATATACTTTGCTCAACAGGTTGAGTATCCGTAGCAGCTGCATTAAATACCGTATCTACCGCACTTGTGACCGGTTGAGTAATCTGTAAAATGAATGCTTTTATCATGAATTAGAATTCTTTAGGTAACAGACAAAGTTACCCGACCATGTTGATGAAGAGATTAGAGGATACGGTACTTTTTAACAATGATTTGTTAGTGAAAACGGAGCATCACGTGGTCTTATTGTGGAAATTCCATTGTATAATGCGATTGTGAACTCTGATGTAAAAAAGATATAATTTCCATACTCATGAGAACAAATAATTACTTATTCATTTCCATTCAGAAGATCTTGCCCTTGAAAACCATACCTTTGACGATAATTAGTACCTTTCCCACAATTCTTTTACATTGATATGAGACCTGATCGATACGTATTTCACATGATTCTGTTCCTAGGAATGGGCATGAGTACAGCTGTGAAGGCTCAGCTCAAAGTGCTTTTTCCTTCTAAAGACGAGTTGATGATAACTGCCGATTGGTATCCCGTGAGCTCAAAATTACCTGTCATATTGCTTTGTCATCAAAATGGCTTTAGTAGAGGAGAATATACTGAGACTGCATTACGCCTGAATAAATTTGGATTTAATTGCCTGGCCATTGATCAAAGAGTAGGAGGAGAAGTGAATGGAATAGTGAATGAGACAGCTGCCGACGCGAAAGAAAAGAAGTTAAATCCGACTTTTGAAGATGCTGAAGCGGATATTCTCGCTGCGATAGACTACTTACAAACTCAGTACAAACAGAAAATAATTTTACTGGGAAGCTCATACTCAGCGTCACTTGTATTAAAAATTGCCGCAACAAATGACAGAGTGAGTGCAGTCGCGGTCTTCAGTCCGGGAGAATATTTCTCGGATAAAAATTTTATCAGGAACTCAATTGAGTCCTTGGACAAGCCGGTGTTCATTACCTCTTCACGACAAGAAGCAGACGAGGTGACAGAACTAATGAAAGACGTAAATTCCAGAATTAAAATTCAGTACGTTCCAAAAAAGGATGGCGATCACGGATCGAAAGTTTTATGGTCCTCCTCTCCTGAAAATCAGGAGTACTGGATTGCCTTGATGAACTTTCTTGATAAAATCAAAAAGATCCGTTGATTCGGTTTTTCCAGTTCTGCGATGAAAAATCACATACAGATCCTAATACTTTTTTTCATTCTCTGCTCCTCACTCAAAATAGCAGCCCAAAGGAATGTTACAACAGTTGGATTTCAGTTCAAGCCCATCTTTCCATTGAATTTTATTGGGACAGGAGAAACGGTTAATGTAGATCAGGGGGTGACGTTCACACTTGGTTTAAAATCAGGATTTGCAGGAGGAATGGTGATCCGACGTGGCTTTACGGATTTGATCAGCCTTGAGACAGGTATTAATTATGTGAAACGAAAATATTCCTTAATAATCCTGGATGAAGAATATGAACGAAAGACTGATTTCAGAATTATCGGATACGAGATTCCGGTATCACTGCTTGTTTATATTCAGCTAAGCGAGGTGATTTACATGAACGTATCACTGGGTTCAAGTTTAGATATGTTTGCAAGTGCTGTACAGACGTTTGATACCAATTTCAATCAGGTCTCCTTCAGAAACCATGTTTTTCAACCTGCAGTGCTCGCAAACATAGGATGGGAATGGCGAACTGAAAAGAGTGGCTACTTCTATGTTGGAGCGTCCTATCATCGACCTTTTAACTTCATATATCTCAGCAGGGCCGAATACTCAAAACCCAACAAACTCCCAACTGATCCAAATGCTTTTTCAGAGACTGAATTGCTTGGAAATTATCTGACACTAGACTTCAGATATTTTTTTCATGAAGATCCGGAGACAAAAAAACAGCGAAAGAGAAAAAAGTAAAGTGCGATTTGCAAACTTGGAAACTCCTTTCGTAAAACATCATTTTAAAATTCGGAAACCCACCTGAATTTGGTATAAACTAATTCGTCTGACACCTAGCTAAAAGAATTAATTCAACTTAACTTTGGATTATTCTTATGCCTCAAATGATCTCGAGATACTTTCTTTTCCATATTCTTTTGAAAAGCGTCTGTGAGACTAACACCGGTTTGATTGGCAAGACAGATAAGTACAAATAAAACATCTGCCATTTCATCAGCAAGATTCCTCTTTAAATCACTCTCTTTTGCACTTTGTTCACCATAAGTTCGGGCAATGATACGAGCCACTTCTCCTACTTCCTCTGTAAGAAGTGCCATATTGGTTAGTTCATTGAAATAGCGAACGCCATATTGTTGAATCCAGATATCAACAGTTTTCTGGGCTTGCTCGAGGCTCAATGGAGTTTTTTCTGTCTGCATAGTTTATTCCTTATTTTTTGAGTCTATTAAAATAGTTACCGGACCATCATTCACCAACGACACTTTCATATCAGCACCAAACTCTCCTGTCCCAACTTTTTTATTGAGCAGGGTTTCGAGCTTGGCAACAAATGAATTGTACAAAGGTATGGCGATCTCTGGAGAAGCTGCCTGAATATACGAAGGACGGTTTCCCTTTTTCGTTTTAGCGTGGAGTGTAAACTGACTAATAACTAGAATATCCCCATTGGATTCTTCAATTGAACAATTCATTACACCAACCGCATCTGGCATAATACGTAAGCGGCATATCTTTCCAGCCACCCAATCAACATCTTCATTTCCGTCAGCTTGCTCGATACCAACAAACACCAGCAATCCCGGACCAATTCGGGATTTCAATATTCCTTCGATGGAGACAGATGCTTCACTTACTCGTTGTACTACTACACGCATAAGAAATTTATTCTTCAGGAAATTCAATCACGAATGAAAATAACAGATAACATTTACTTAAAGACATCTTGCTTAGTTAAAATACTGAGATAACTATCAAATCTACTCGCGGAAATTACACCTTCTTCTACCGCCCTCTTCACTGCGCAATTTTTTTCATTCAAATGAATACAATTACCGTATTGACAATTTTTTGATGCCTGAAAAATCTCAGGAAAGAAATGCGAAACTTCATAGGTATCAAAATCAATCATTCCGAATTCACGTATACCCGGTGTATCAATAATATAACCACCATCAGGCAAGAGATGCATTTCCGCGAACGTAGTGGTATGCTTTCCTTTAAGGTGCTGGGAGGAGATAGGTGCAGTTTTCAATTTCATCCCGGGAATCAAGGCATTAATGAGAGAGGATTTTCCAACACCACTATGTCCTGAAAATAAATTTACTCTCCCCTTCATTTCATCAAGCAGTGAGTGAAAACCGAACCCACTCACAGCGGAAACACTAAATACTTTGTATCCGATAGCTTCATATAGCTTCTTGGTATCCGAAACAAAATCCCATATTTCATCATCGTAAAGATCCGCTTTGTTCCAGATAATACCTGCTGAAATATTATATGCTTCGGCAGTCGCAAGAAAACGATCAATGAAACCCAGTGATGTTTTGGGGAGAACCGGAGTGGCCACTACAAATGCCCTATCGATATTCGCTGCAAGAATCTGCACTTGCCGTGAAAGTTTGACAGACTTCCTGATAATATAATTTTTTCTGGGCAGCATATCTGTGATCTGGCCGACATCATCGCCCTCTTTCCAATCCACCTCTACCCTATCACCTACTGTGATCGGATTTGTTGCTTCAAAATCCTTCATACGCAGATTCCCGCGAATCCGGCAAAGGAGAACCCTCCCATCGTCAAACCTGACTAAATACTGTGAACCGGTGGATTTAATAACTAATCCTTGCATAAAGCGAAAGTAGAAAAAATGTGTGGCTATAAACTCAGGCAACAATTGAAATTGGATAATAATGCGGAAGAGTGTCCTTGTTAATCTCTGGAGAAACCATCTGCTTGCATTTCATCCAAAGAAAAGGCTTAAATTTGCGAAAGTATTCTCGAAATTTGAATTTACATGTCGGTATCAGTCAGGAACATCACAAAATTGTACGGACAACAGAAGGCACTCAACGAGGTCTCCTTTCAGGTTAATACTGGGAGTGTAGTCGGGTTTCTTGGACCTAATGGGGCGGGCAAGTCAACAATGATGAAGATCATTACCTGTTTCATTCCACAAAATTCAGGAACAGTTGAAGTATGTGGTTATAATGTCATTGATGCATCATTGGAGGTACGCCGAAATGTTGGCTATCTTCCTGAGAATAACCCATTGTATACAGACATGTATATCAAGGAATATCTGGAGTTCATAGTCGGCCTGCACCAACTTTCAGGATCAAAGAGTAAAAGAGTCGCCGAAATGATCGAGATGACAGGGCTTGGAATTGAGCAACATAAAAAGATTGGCATGTTATCCAAGGGATACAGACAACGAGTTGGACTGGCACAAGCACTTATACATGATCCAAAGGTGCTCATACTGGACGAACCAACAACCGGTCTTGACCCAAATCAGCTTGCCGATATCCGCCAGCTCATTCGCACATTAGGAAAGGAGAAAACAGTAATACTATCTACGCATATAATGCAGGAAGTTGAAGCTATCTGCGATCGGGTGATTATAATTAATCAAGGCAGGATAGTTGCTGATGGACCAACGGCCGACCTGAGAAAAGGTGGTACGGGAGGAGAAATTATCCTCGTTGAATTTGACAAAAGCGTTGCTCAGGAAATGATTCAAGGAATAGATGATATACTAAGTGCGGAAAACACCTCAGCTAATCTCTGGAAGGTTAATTCAAAATCAGGATCAGATGCAAGAGCTGCCCTGTTTCACTTCGCTGTAGAAAACAACCTGACAATAATTTCAATGCAAAAGGAGGAACAAAAACTGGAAGATATTTTCCAGCAACTTACACTGGAAAACTTCTCGAAAGACAATGCTTAAAAAATGGACCTTCTTATTTCTATATAATATTTTCAGGCAGCTTTCAGTACCGGTCATCACATTGATGTTGTTTTTATCTCAAACTTCATCCGCACAAAACATATCAGCTTACACAGATTACCGTGGATATCTTCAGGCGTTTGAAGACGGGATGTTCAAGCAATTAGAATACATGCCGGTACAATCCTATAAATTTGGGCGCTCAATCATCGCTTACATTGACAACAAAAATGATTTTAAAATTTATTACAAAGGACAGGCAATCTATCAGGTGAATGCCGCTGACTTTTCCTATCAGGTTTCTGATTACCTGGTTGCTTATAAAGTTGGCAAAGTATTATATGTATTTGATCGTGGCCAGAAAAAACTACTTAGTTATTATAGCAGCATTGTAACACTTGATGATAGTCTGCTGGCATTTTTTGATGATTCGAAGTATACCTTTTCGATTTACTACAATGGAAAAGAAGCTCTGTTAGAAAACTCACTGCTTGATAAACCAAAGAGTATCCGTACAGGTTCAAATACTCTTGCATGGGTCAATCAAAGCGGATTCTTCAATATTTTTTATCAGGGTACTGTACACACTCTCGACAATATTCCACCACTTGCCTATGAGGCGGGAAGAGATATTGTTGCCTATGTTGACGACTTCGATCATTATTTTCACCTATTCTACAAAGGTGATACAGCAAAAGTCGAAATCTATCCACCGGATTCTTTCAAGGTAGGTTATGGTATCATGGCATACGTAGATAATATGGGAGACTTCCGGGTATTTTCCAATGGTTCGACAAAAAGAATTCTTGCTGATCGTCCCGACTTTTTCTTTGTCAAGGGAGATATGATTGTCTATGCATATAACCGCATGTTTAATGTATATTATAAAGACAAAGAATACACTCTGGAAAACTACACACCCCGCGATTTCCAGCTAGGGATTGAAGGAATTGCATGGCTTGATGAAAGTGGTCGTTTGAAGTACTTTGACAAGGGAAATGTTCACAATGTATCCTATGAAATTATTAATAAATACAATCTCACGGGTTCGGTTTTAAAATATGAGACCGGAAATAATACAGTGAACATCTTTTATAAGGGTAAAAGTTATTGAATTAGCACAATAGACCTTAATCTCCTTGTTTTTAACCAAAAAAAGCCCCGCTATTCTCTTAAAAGTGGAACAGAATTGACAAAAAAAGAGTCACTAATGACTGTTGACGGTGTTTTTTTTCAGTACTTTTGCCACGCAAGTGGAAAAATTTGATTGTCCTGCTCTATAGGGTTCAATATTGCAACCACAATGAAAAATGCTAACACGCATTTTTCATTGTGTTTGCCGGAGAACTTCCATTTCATCTTTCTGTTTAAACACACTAAAAACCCAAAGAAAAAACATGTCTTATTTGTTCACCTCCGAGTCAGTTTCTGAAGGGCATCCGGATAAGGTCGCTGACCAGGTCTCTGATGCATTGATCGATTATTTTTTAGCCTACGACCCGCAGTCGAAAGTAGCTTGTGAAACGCTTGTCACCACCGGTCAGGTAGTTCTTGCCGGAGAGGTAAAATCCGAAGCTTATCTCGATGTTCAGGAAATTGCACGCAATGTCATCAGACAAATTGGTTATACAGAGAGCGCATATATGTTTGAAGCAAATTCTTGCGGAATACTAAGTGCGATTCACGAACAATCAGCTGACATCAATCAGGGTGTTGAGAAAAAAGACCCATGGAAACAAGGTGCAGGTGATCAGGGAATGATGTTTGGTTACGCTTGCCGTGAGACAGACAATTACATGCCACTTCCTTTAGAATTAGCACATACACTTTTGCGCGAATTGGCAGCTATCCGTCGTGAAGATAAAACAATGAAATACCTCCGCCCCGATGCAAAGTCGCAGGTTACTGTTGAATATAACGACAACAACCAGCCGATTCGCATCGATACAATTGTTATCTCAACACAGCATGATGATTTTGACAAAGATGCTATCATGTTGAAAAAGATTAAAGACGATGTAATCAACATACTTATCCCTCGCGTCATGAAAAAATTGCCGAAACGTGTTCAGGCGATGTTTAATGATAAGATCAAATACCATGTAAACCCTACAGGGAAATTCGTAATCGGCGGACCGCATGGCGACACGGGATTGACTGGACGTAAAATTATTGTTGATACTTACGGAGGGAAAGGAGCACACGGTGGCGGTGCATTTTCCGGGAAGGATCCTTCCAAGGTAGACCGCTCAGCAGCATATGCTACGCGCCATATTGCAAAGAATATGGTCGCGGCAGGCCTGTGCGATGAAGTCCTGGTTCAGGTTGCTTATGCCATTGGCGTCGCAGATCCGGTTGGACTTTTCATCACCACCTATGGAACATCAAAAGTGAATATGACTGACGGGGAACTTTCCAAAAAAATTGAGAAGATCTTTGATATGAGGCCATATGCCATAGAACAACGTTTCAAACTTCGTACTCCAATCTACCTTGAAACTGCTGCATATGGCCATATGGGTCGTGAGACACAGATCAAGGAAAAAACGTTTAACAAAGGAAAGAAAAACGAGCTGAAAATTAAAGTGAAACTCTTTCCATGGGAGGAATTGAATTATGTAGATATTTTGAAAAAAGAATTCAGCAAGACCGGTTCTTCAAAGAAATCCAATAAGAAGAAAACAGCATTGGAAGTCGCGTAAGCCTCCTTTACAATTTATTGACAGTAAAAAAAAAGACCCTTCAAAGGGTCTTTTTTTATTTCAAAATCAGGCCTTTATAAAACTATTCCAGGGTTGTGTTGCGTACTTAAATTCTTTATCGTAATATTGCAATATACAATTAAATAAATGGGAGCTTCTAAACTCGATTTTTTCACCAAACAACAGAATGACCTGGCAGTTGTTGCAAAAGCACTTTCACATCCTGCACGCATTGCCATTGTTCAATACCTGGCAAAAGTGAATTCTTGCGTGTGCGGTGATATTGTTGACAAACTGCCCTTGGCTCAGCCTACCGTTTCCCAGCATTTGAAAGAACTCAAGAATGCCGGACTCATAAAAGGAACAATTGAAGGAAATGCGGTTTGTTATTGTCTTGATTTGAAATCGATGAGAAAATTCCAGGATATTTTTAAATTACTACTGGAACCTGAAAATGTTAAGACACCATGTTGTTAAATCTAAAAAAAAACAAATGAAAAACGCGGAAGAGTTAAGAGAAATTGTTCGGGAAAAATATGCTGAGATTGCTTTGGCTGATCCCTCTGAAAACAAGTCATGTTGTACACCGGCGTGTTGTACCGATGGAAATAAAAACAGCATGGCCGACAGCTACGAAGGTATTTCGGGATACGAACCATCTGCGGATCTGGGACTTGGTTGCGGAGTACCCACAGAATTCGCGGCTATTCGCAAAGGCGATACGGTAATTGATCTGGGATCCGGAGCAGGAAACGATTGTTTTATCGCACGTGCAGAAACAGGAGATGCCGGCAGAGTGATTGGAGTAGACATGACTCCGGAAATGATAAAAAGAGCCAGACAAAATGTAATTAGTCTTGGCTATTCCAATGTAGAATTCCGATTAGGTGAAATCGAGAATATTCCGGTACAATCGAATGAGGCGGATGTGGTAGTGAGTAACTGTGTATTAAATCTGGTTCCGGAAAAAACACAGGCCTTTAAAGAGATCTATCGTATCCTTAAACCCGGTGGGCATTTTAGTATATCAGATGTTGTCCTTACAGGTCCTTTGCATGAGTCATTGGTAAAAGTTGCAGAATTGTACGCAGGTTGTGTCAGTGGCGCTATAGCTAAAGATGATTACCTGAATATAATTCGTTCAACAGGTTTTACAAATATTCGCATACAAAAGGA
>CAYHFJ010000045.1:0-20920 GCA_964355885.1 uncultured Flavobacteriales bacterium | reverse complement strand
GTACCGGTGGCACCCCTCCTTATTACTACGCATGGAATGATGGCAATTCAGACTCAACTTCCTCACAATTATCGGCCGGAATCTATACAGTGCAAATAAGCGATCAGCAAGGATGCAACTTGAGCGAATCAATAATCATTCGAGAACCCGATCCTGTCCTTGTATCAGTTTTGAATAGTCCAATAATCTGCATGGGTCAAACAGCATTTCTTTCAGCTCAGGGTACCGGTGGTAATCCACCATATTATTATTATTGGGGAAATGGAATAATTGGACAATCGCAAACCGTAAACCCTGTGTTAACAAATACCTATACCATTCAGGCAATTGATGTTCACGGATGTGTTAGTGAATTTGATTCAGTACAGGTAACAGTTTACCCTTCTCTGCTTGCATTGACAACAGGAACAGATTCGATTTGTGAAGGAGCAATTGCACAACTATCAGTTAATCCAAGTGGTGGAAACGGCGGGCCATACACTTTTCAATGGTCATCCGGTTCCAAACAGCAACACCAAACGGTACAGCCACAGAATACAAGCACCTACACGGTTTCCGTTCAGGACAATTGTGGTAGCCCAGCGTCTGTTGCAACATTTACAGTGATCGTAAATAGCAATCCAGATGCAAACTTTACTCCGGATCCTGTATCCGGATGTGTTCCTTTGAAAATTCCATTCTCATCAAACTCAGGAAACCAGAGCTTGATATCAGAGGAATGGGATTTCGGTGACGGGAATTTTTCGACTGAGGAGAAGCCTGTACATATTTATAGAAATCCAGGTCAATATACGGTCAGTCATTGGGTAACAAATTCCAATAACTGTTCTTCCGAAATTATTATTCCCCGAACAGTGACTGCCTATGCTCTACCGGTTGCAACATTCTATTCTAGTCCGGAAACAGGGTCTTTATTGGCTCCAACTATCACATTCGAAAATAAAAGTACGGACGCTCTAAAATACTATTGGCATTTTGGTGAAGAGGGAGCCACAGCCATCATAAAGGATCCTGAATATACTTATAATGATACAGGAACATACACAGTAAGGCTAATTACCGAAAGCGTCAATGGATGTCTTGACACAACTTTTGGTATCGTTCGTGTCAAAGGAGAATTTGCATTATATATTCCTAACGCTTTTACTCCAAATGGTGATGGAGTGAATGAAGGCTTTGCTCCATTAGCGATAGGCGCAAGGGAAATTAAAATGATCATTCTTGATCGCTGGGGAATAGAAATATTTCATTCTACCGATGAAATTTTATCCTGGAATGGAAAAAAAGCGGGCACCGACATACCTTGTCAGCTGGATGTTTATGTATACATCATTACGGCATCCGATCTGGAAGGGAACCAATATAGATATACTGGTAGAGTTAATCTAATTCGCTAAATCCAATATTTTCAAAATTTTTTTTAACTTCTTTGTGCCTGCTTTGTGCTTTACTTTGCGTCCTTTGTGGTTAATACCTGCTCAGGCTTAGATTTTTAAACCACAAAGACTACAAAGTAAAGCACAAAGGACTCAAAGGGGATAATGCAAATCAAAAATTTAATTAATTATTATTGATAGTCTCTAAACAATAGCCTTTATGAAACTAAAGCCTGTCTTGTACACTTAATAAGCTAGCACCGGAGCAAGCCATTTCTCGATCTCGTCCATGCTGACACCTTTTCTTTTGGCATAATCAGCTACCTGATCACGTTGAATCTTTCCTAAGCCAAAATACCGTGATTCAGAATTTGAAAAGTAAAGACCACTAACCGCGGCTGTTGGAAACATTGCAAGACTTTCGGTGAGGTGGATACCTGTGTTCTTCTCCACATCCAATAAATTCCAGATGGTTGTTTTTTCTGTATGATCCGGTTGAGCAGGGTATCCTGGAGCCGGACGAATACCCTGATACTCTTCCTTGATTAGCTCCTGAGCAGAAAAGTTCTCCTCTTTCGCGTATCCCCATATTTCCTTTCTGACTTTCTCATGCAGTAATTCGGCGAAAGCTTCAGCGAGTCGATCTGCGAGAGCTTTAAGCAGAATTGCTGAATAATCATCATGTTCCAATTCAAACTTCTTTACCCATTTATCAATACCTATTCCTGTTGTGAGTGCAAAGGCACCTATGTAATCCGACTGAAACTCAAGTGACAATCCATCTTCAGCATGTTTATTCATTTCAACGAGCTTGCTCTTCGAAGCAGGATGTGCCGCTTCAACCGACTGCAGCTCAATGGTGCTTACGTTAACAATTGAGTCGATTGATTTCGGTCTGATAAAATCAGCGAGTGCCAGATTAAAGTCACCCTCCGGCTTCTGAGTCTGCTGACGTAAGGAGTGGAAAGTGCAGATTTTGTTTAATCCACCCTTTTCGGATTCTGTCGCATCATATACTTCAATGTCATCTCCAACAGACAACGCGGGAAAGATTCCTATCACCGCATTCGCCTGCAACCAATTTTCATTAATAATGCGTTTGAGCATTTGCTGTGCTTCATCAAATAACTTTTTTGCTTCACTTCCTCTTTCAGGGTCATTGAAAATTTTAGGATAAGAACCCTTTAATTCCCAGCTATGAAAAAAGGGTGTCCAGTCAATGTATGCAGAAATTTCTTTGAGAGAATATGCAGTAAAGACTTTTTTACCGATGTGAGCCGGCTTATAAACAGGATGTTTTTCCCAATCCAATGCAAATCGGGATCGTCGTGCAAGTTCCAGAGGAATAAATTTAGTTGAAGCCCGTGCATTCGCGTGTTGTGCACGGATTCTAATATTTTCCTTTTTGTTATTTTCGATTACTTCTCCTCTATTTTCTTCAGATAGTAAATTACTAACTACAGTGACACACCGGGACGCGTCATTAACGTGTATTACCGGTTGTGAATAATGCGGTTCAATTTTAACAGCAGTGTGTACCTTTGAAGTGGTAGCCCCTCCAATCAGTAAAGGAATGGTGAAATTCTCCCTTTGCATTTCTTTTGCAACATGCACCATTTCATCGAGCGAAGGAGTAATAAGACCACTCACCCCGATAATATCAACATTATGTTCTCTGGCGGCTGCCAATATTTTATCCGCCGGTACCATGACTCCCAAATCAATGATCTCATAATTGTTACAAGCCAGTACAACCCCAACAATATTTTTCCCGATGTCATGGACATCTCCTTTCACCGTCGCAAGTAAAATCTTTCCCGCAGTTTGTCTTGTGTGTGACTTTCCGGAGGCCGCCAACTTCAATTTCTCCTCATTTAAATAAGGCTCAAGATATGCAACGGCTTTTTTCATCACCCGGGCACTCTTCACAACTTGTGGTAAAAACATTTTTCCGGAACCAAAAAGATCCCCAACAATGTTCATTCCATCCATCAATGGACCTTCAATCAATTGAAGTGTTTGGTTAAACTTCGGACGAGCCTCTTCCAGATCAGATTCAATAAAATCTGTGATTCCTTTTACTAATGCATGTGCTAAGCGCTTCTCAACAGGCTCAGACCTCCAGGCAGCGTCTTTCTCATCTTTAAGCCGGACAATTCCTTTCAAAGATTCAGCATGTTGAAGTAATCGATCTGTGGCATCATCCTTTCTGTCCAATAAAACATCTTCAACTAATTCTAATAAATCAGCCGGAATCTCAGAATAAACTTGTAATTGCCCGGGGTTTACAATACCCATATCCATCCCTGCACGAACACTATGAAAAAGAAATGCAGAGTGAATAGCCTCTCTGACAATATCATTCCCCCGGAATGAAAATGAAACATTACTCACTCCTCCGCTAACATTTGCATGTGGCAAATTTGCCTTTATCCATCGTGTGGCTTCGAAGTAATCAACAGCGTTTTTTCTGTGCTCCTCCATTCCGGTAGCAACAGGAAAAATATTCGGATCAAAAATAATATCCTGAGGAGGAAAATTTACTACTTCTGTGAGAATTCGATAGGCTCGTTTACAAATTTCAATTCTTCTTTCATATGAATCCGCTTGTCCCCTTTCATCAAAAGCCATCACAATCACTGCCGCGCCATACTTCTTTACAATATTTGCCTGGCGAATAAACTCCGTCTCGCCCTCCTTCATGGAAATTGAATTCACGATAGACTTTCCCTGAGTACACTTCAGTCCTGCTTCGATGACAGAAAATTTTGAAGAATCAATCATGATAGGCAAACAGGCGATATCCGGTTCTACCGCTACCATGTTAAGATACCGTGTCATTGCCACTGCGGATTCCAGCATCCCTTCGTCCATATTCACATCAATAGCCTGAGCACCTCCTTCAACCTGATCACGAGCAACTGAAAGTGCTTCTTCAAATTGATCCTCTTTGATCAGCCGTAAAAATTTTCGGGAACCGGTGACATTTGTCCGTTCTCCAATATTCATGAAATTAGAATCTGGCCGGAGGGTTACTGCCTCCAGCCCGCTGATACGCAAATATGGTTCTATTACGGGAATTTCTCTTGGCCTGACTTTCCCGGCTAATTGTGCAATGTGCCGGATATGTTCGGGAGTTGTACCACAGCAGCCACCGACAATATTTAAAAAACCATTTTTCAAAAAGTCTTCAATATGGTGGCCCATATCATGTGGACTTTCATCATATTCTCCGAATTGATTTGGTAAACCGGCATTAGGATATGCACTAACAAAAAATGGAGATTTCTCACTGAGCTCTTCAACGTATGGCCGCATTTCTTTTGCACCTAATGCACAGTTTAATCCGACGCTGAGCAGATCAATGTGTGATACAGAGTTTAAAAATGCTTCAACCGTTTGTCCGCTCAGAGTCCTTCCACTGGCATCTGTAATTGTACCGGATACCATAACAGGTAACTTCAAATTCTTTTCTTCAAAAACAGTTTCGATAGCGAATATACCTGCCTTAGCATTGAGTGTATCAAAGACGGTTTCAATCAGAAGTAAGTCGACGCCACCATCAATTAACCCTCGTACCTGTTCGGCGTATGCTTCTGCCAACTGATCAAAGGTGATCGCACGAAATCCCGGATCGTTTACATTCGGAGATAGGGATAAGGTTCTATTAGTCGGACCGATGGCTCCTGCTACCCACTTAGGTGTATCTGATCCGGCAACACCCCTTCCTGCATTTGATTTACTGTTTAAGTCTTTCAAATAATTATGAACAGCCCTTTTTGCAATTCGCGCTGATTCAAAATTTAATTCATAGGATAAATCCTCCATGGCATAATCTGCAAGAGAAATTTTCTGAGCATTGAAAGTATTGGTTTCAATAATATCCGCGCCGGCATGCAGATATTCCAGGTGTATCGCCTCAATAATATCAGGCCTGGTGAGTGACAATAAATCATTATTGCCCTTCAGTGGCCGGGAAAAATCTTTGAATCGCGCTCCTCTGTAATCTTCTTCGGTGAGTTGGTAACGTTGGATCATAGTTCCCATCGCACCGTCAATGATCAACACGCGTTTCTTTAACTCCTGACCTATCGTCGAATTTTCTCTTGATGTTCTTTTGCCTGTCGACATATTACTTTAGTATTTGAACTCGTATGCATTGTGCTCTTCCCTGAAACATACCCAAAAAAAAATCTCCCTTGAATAAGTCAGGGGAGATCGTATATACAATAATGTACAAGGCGAA
Organism: uncultured Flavobacteriales bacterium; assembly: GCA_964355885.1. GTDB lineage: Bacteria > Bacteroidota > Bacteroidia > AKYH767-A > 2013-40CM-41-45 > QQVM01. The sequence continues at coordinate 15,298 of CAYHFJ010000045.1, read as the reverse complement.
CACACATGACTTATCTATCATTCAATTTGAATGAGCGAATTGGCACCTTCTTTATTATTCATCCTGATTGTACACTCCGGTCATTTTCAATGACCGGAGATAAACAACCGGGACAAGGGTTGCCAAGGTATCATAGGGCGCAATCCCTCCACCTTTCTGGATAAGCATATCCGTTTTAATACGGATAATTAAAAGAACTTCTGCAAAGATATAAAAAAGCGATTTGAGTACAAAACTTAAAATTGGTTTAAATGCTATTACCTATGAAGAATTAATTTATGAGTCGCAATTCCTTCCGGAGAGTGAATCTGTACAAAATAGATACCATTTGCCTGATCAGACAGATCCATAATGGCACTAAATACATTACTAACATTCCTGCTGCTCACAAGTCGTCCGGTATGATCGAATACACTGATGTTTGCGGAGGATACGGTTTTCTCAAAGAAAATCGTTGCCATTCCGGAAGCTGGATTCGGATATAATGTAGTTCCGTTCAAAGGAATTTTTTGGATTCCAACGTTGAAGTCCAGACCTACAACATAATCTTCTGATTCACCTGAAAAGAAAGCAAGACATGCACTCGAAGAATCATTCTGATTGGCTACCAACCTTGCACGAACCCGCATTCTTGTTGGTCCCATAGTAGAAGAAACAGGAATAAGAATATTAACTGTATTAGCCACTGAAAGCACAGATGTAGTACAAACCTGCACCCATTCTGAAGGTTCAAAAACTCCATCAATATTATAATCAATCCAAATAGAAATTATATCATCATCATCCGTAGTCACAGAAAAATCATAGGCAGTACCTCTTGTCAGATTAGCCGAAGTGGACGGAAGATTTGGCCAGAAAGTGTAACCAACATCCGTTAACTCATCACAACCTGAATTATTGTTGAGGGTTGTTCCGGTAATGGTGACATTGGTAATGTTTCCAGATGCTCCTGCACAAGTGGTACCCGGCGGGATACAATAACACACATTTCCGGGGCTCATTGTCACCTGAACAGCGGAAGATGCTGAATCTACTCCGGTACAGGTTACGATACACTGATAATATGTTGCGGTAGTTTGACTGATAGTGTAATTAATTCCTGTCGCACTGAGAATATTTGTCCATGTTACTCCATCAGGAGAAGATTGCCATTGATAGGAAATATCCGGGCCGGAATCTGCACCTACAAGTATGAGATCAAAATCTATATCAGGACAGACATCAGGCACAGACGAAGTTGCAGCTCCAGCAACAGGTGGAGCTGTGCAAGCAGAGTATGAAGTAATCTTCATGTTGTCCAATGCCCACCACCAATCCCAATTACCAGTATAGGTAAAACGGACAAGGATGTTTGTCGCACCTCCGATAATTGAAGAAATATCGTAAGTAGAATGCACCGCCGGATCGGGATATCCATAATCAACAGAGTCAAAAACAATAGTAACCCAGCTAGCTCCTGCATTGATGGAGTATTCTATTCGTCGCTTTGCGTCACCGTTTGGAGGTGCCAAAGATCTGAATTGCTCGTCCACTTCCAGAAATAAAGTAGATGCAGCACCTGTAATATCAATGGATGGTGTAGTGAGCGAAGCAAGTTCTACGATACTATCATCGGTTAAATTCTCATCACTGTCGAAGAGGGCGAAATTACTATCAAATCCCGCTCCGGTGATAACACGGGAGAATGGATTGGTAAACACCCAAAGGTGAACTGCCGGCTGGCCCAAACTGTCATTCGTCCAACCTGTCGGAAGCGCGCCGGAAGAAAAATTTTCGCTGAATAATATCTGCGCGCGCGTTTTGTAATTCATCTGCAAGCAGAAGAGGAGTGCTGATAATAAAAGTATTTTTTTTGTCATGTTCCGTAGGTTAATGATATGGTTTATATGATGGGTTCTGAACAATAATATCACGAAGGTTGGGCCTGAGCCGGCTTTTGAACACATTTCGAACCGGATCTGTTCGCTCTGATTTCCTGTATTTTCTTTGTTCTTCAATAGGAAGTGCTGCTATATCTTTGCATGCAGGTGTACAGCAATTTGCCATCTTCCCAGCACAGGATTCACATTGAATAAACAGGAGATGACAGGCATCGTTTGCACAGTTAACATGCCGATCCGCTGCTTCCCCGCATTGGTGACAAAGACTAATTACCTTGTCAGTGATCCGTTCTCCCAGCCTTTCATCAAACACAAAATTCTTTCCTATAAATTTGGTCTCAAGTCCGTCTGCCTTTACCTGACGTGCATAGTGTATAATGCCACCATTCAATTGATTCACATCTTCGAATCCATGATGACGAAAAAAGGCGCTTGCCTTCTCGCAACGAATACCCCCCGTGCAATACAAAAGAATTTTTTTGTCTTTCTGCTCCATCAAAAGATCCAGAACAATGGGAAGCTCTTGTCGAAAAGTATCGGCATCAGGGAGGAGGGCTCCCTCAAAATGTCCGACTTCACTTTCATAATGATTGCGCATATCTACCACGATAGTTTCGGGAAGATTCATTGCTTCATTAAATTCTTTTGCGGATAGATGCCTGCCGACATTGGTGACATCAAATGAATTATCATCCAAGCCATCAGCGACAATTTTATTTCGCTCACGAACAATAAGTTTATAAAATGATTTTCCATCATCTTCGATGGCGATTTTCAGATCTACTCCGTTAAAATATTCCGAAGCACCGAGGTAGACCAGAAAATTATCCCAGGCACTTTCTGGTACTGAAATCTGCGCATTGATTCCTTCATGGGCAAGGTATATCCTGCCAAATATATTTAAATCAGCGAAATCCTTATACATCGCATCACGCAATTCCCCAACATTATCCAGAATTACATATCTGTAAAAAGAGAGAGTGATACGGCGAAAATCTTCCGCCATTAATTTTCTTCGTAGGGTTTCTTTGTCGTATTTGTTATAAAGCTGCATATTGAAACAAAGATAAAAAAACCAAATCAGCCTGAAAAAGAAAAAGGGTCGAAAAAGAGCTTTATTCCTTGTTTTTATTCTTCCACCAGAAAGCGACACCAATAGCACCGATAAGATATGGAACAGCTAGGAGGTACAAAATTCCTGAATTAAGGGTTTTCCCCACTTTGTTGCTCTTACTTTCCTGATTTGTTTCTGCTACTCTTCTGCACATTGAACACTGAGCTGAAACCGAACTAACTGGGACTATCAGAAGACAAGAAAGAACTAAAAGAATATACAGTTTTTTCACGTACTTACTAAATTAATATTGGTAATAAGGCGAGATCATCAGGTAAACAATTACACCGGTGATGGTGACATAAATCCAAACCGGAAATGACCAACGAACAATTTTTCTGTGAGCCTGTACCTGATTCGTTAATCCGCGATACAAGGATATCAGAACCAAAGGTAATACAATGGCGGCTAATATAATATGGGTAATCAAAATAAAAAGATAGAGTGGTCTAAATGGATTATCAGCAGGATATCTGGTTTCCACTCCAAATGAGTGAAAAGTCACGTAGGATAAAAGAAAGATGGCAGACAAACTACAGGCAAGTAAATTCAAACGCTTATGGATTACTATTTTTTTCTTTTTAATAAAGTATAGAGATACAAGAAGAATAATTGTCGTTATTCCATTGAGAAAAGCATTTAAAACTGGAAGAGCTTTTGCCCATTCCGGTATTGTTTCAGCTTTTGGCAATTGGCTAAGAAAAACCACGAGCAGAAAAACTACCGACGAAATAAAATAGATAATCCGTAAATAAAATTTATGCTTATTGTCCGGCATGGTTCCAGTTTGAGCGACGCGATGAGTTATAATTTTCCTTTGCAAATGGAATTCAGAAATCCCGAATAAATGCTATTGAGTGATTGTTTCTTCGTATCGCAGAAGCTTGATCTTATCAAAGAGTGAATCCACCTCGGCATAATTTGTCCCATCCACCATTCCACGAATTCTTCTTTTCGAGTCAATCAATATCAGATCCTGACTGTGAAAAAAATCATCCGCTGTTTTTCCTGCTGCAGCCGAGACCAGAAATCCTTCCCGGGCAATTGTGTAGATAGAATCTTTATCACCTGTGAGAAACCACCAGCGGGAAGGATCCGCTTCCAATTTTTTTGCATAATCCAGAAGCACCGATACAGAATCATGCTCAGGATCTACGGTGAATGATATTAAACGTACATCATCCTCGGAACTTGTCTTGCTTTGCAATCTGGCCATCTGTGCATTCATATCAGGACAGACACTGGTGCAGGTAGCAAAGAAAAAATTAGCTACCAGAATCTTTCCTTCTAAATCTTTATCAGAAATCCATTTGCCTTCCTGATTTTGAAAATGAAAAGAGCCGACACTGTGATAGGTTGTATCGCCCTGATCACTTATCTGTACCGGGCCATAAAATGGCAGGGTCTTGAAATGATTCTTCCCTGTTATCAGGATCAACCAGAATATAACAGGGAAGAGAAGAATGGCAAATGGTAATACTATCTTTTTCCAGACAGGTGAACTCATTACAAAATAATATTCAGCCGGGAATCAATCCCAATGCTGTTCCCTCATACAGGGCAATGAAAATTAAATAAACAATAAGGATAAACGGCAAGAGAATAGTCCACTGAAAAGGAACTACCTCAAACTTCATATGCATAAAATATCCTACAATGTAATAAGCTTTTACTAATGTGAGCGCAACGAAGGTCCAGATTAAAATGGTGTGAGGAATAGCCGTAAAGGATATCCCTACTTCAAAGAGTGTAATCCCTAAGAGAATCCAGAATACTTTCCAGATCATTTTAGTGTTTAAAGCACTGTGTGCTTTTTCTTCGCTTTCATGCGAAACTACTTCGTGGTGTACATCAGACATGACAGACAGCTTTTATATTTATAAATTTATATCAAACAAGGTAGAAGAAGGTAAAAACGAATACCCAAACAAGATCCACGAAGTGCCAGTATAAACCAACCTTCTCAACCAACTCGTAATCTTTTTTCCTTTCAAGAAAACCCCGATAGACCAGAATAAATACAATAATATTTATCACTACACCACTGAATACGTGGAAACCGTGAAATCCTGTGATGAAGAAAAAGAAATTACCAAAGAGCGGCACATTTCCATATTCATTTTCCGTAAGGTTAGCTCCCTTTACGTTTTTTACGGAAGATGCTACCAGTGCCTCCGCCTCTGCTCCTTCAACCACAGTACCATCATGAAATTTCAGTACACCAGGTTCAAGATCATCAGTTCTCGCATAACGACCATCCGCTAAAACAAAAGCTCCTTTTTCTGAACCATGAATAAAGTGGTACCATTCCCATGCCTGTGAGCCAAGGAACATGAAACCTCCTATAATCGTTAAGCCCAACCACCTGAGCACAGATTTTTTATTCAGATTATGTCCGGCATCTACAGCAAGTACCATCGTTACCGAAGACATGATCAAAATGAAGGTCATCAATCCTACATACATCAATGGAACATGGGCATGTATAAAAGGAAAGTGAGTAAAAACATCGCCAGGTTTAGGCCAGACTTCAGGAAATCGATGACGCATGGTGCCATAGGCGATCAGAAGACTGGAGAATGTAAAGGCATCGGATACGAGGAAGATCCACATATACATCTTTCCCCAACGAACCGAAAATGGAGAACGACCGCCGCCCCAGATACTATCAGATGACGATGTTACAGCTGCTTGATTTGCCATGAATTATTAATCTTTTGTATTAAAATATTATGCGAGACTTTATGCTCTTTGTTTTTAACGGATGTAAAGTAAAAAGAAAAATAAATACAGCCATAGTCCCCCAAGGAAGTGCCAATATATTGTACACATTTTCACTTCATTGTAATTAGCCGAAGAGTATTTATTACTTGTAGCACGTGAAAATACAACAAATAACGCAATGATACCCGCCAGTAAATGCAAGACATGCAAACCGGTAATTACATAGAGAAATGAACCTGCAACATTTCCGGCATCCCCGGCTTGTTCCGCGGTTTCAATACCGGAAGGAATATAAGTGTAGTCAGTGCTAACATCCTTAATTCTTCCCGTGAAAGCTATTCCCTGACCGAACAATTCAGACCATGCCATATATTGTGTAAACACAAAACCAAGACCCAAAAGTGCTGTCAGGATCAGGCCGATTGACATATTTTTCCGATTATCTTTGCGAATAGATACCAATGCCCATTGCATTGGAATACTACTGAGCAAGATGATTATCGTACTAATAATAAATGTCTGAGGTAATGCAAACTCGACCCACTTACCCTCGCCTTGCCTGACAATATAGCCGGATGTGAGACCCGCAAATAACATTACAATGCTAATAATACCCAAGATTACCAAACTCCGTTTGGCCTTTTGCATTTCAGAACTATTGCCTCCCTGCATAGCGATATTCATAATTTTTCTTTAAAATAATTTGTCAATCATCCATACGATCTGGACAAGAGGTAAGTAAATAAATGAACCGAACATTAGCCTGTGGGCCGCCTTTGTTTCGCAGCTGATATAAAGGTTTACAGCCTGAGCAGTGAATAACAATCCGCAAATAAACAACAGGATTGTAGTGACAGTTCCCGTAAATCCGAAGAATTGAGGGAGTAATGCCATAGGTACCAAGCAGATAGTGTAGACTAATGTTTGAAATGCTGATTTTTTATTTCGACCGCCACCTGAAGGAAGCATATGGAAACCCGCTCTTTTGTAATCATCATGTAATACCCATGCTATTGCCCAGAAATGAGGAAATTGCCAGATGAATTGAACCGCATATAAAGACAATCCCTCTAAGCCAACTTCACCGGTGAAGGCAATCCATCCTAATAAGGGAGGAAAGGCTCCAGGAATAGCACCTATTAAGACAGAAAATGTTGTCAGTCTTTTAGCAGGTGTATAAATCAATACATAAATAAGTAAAGAAAGCAAGCTTAGAACTCCGCATAATGGATTGATAGCCAGCCACAAAATTCCTACTCCTGAAATTCCCATTAACAAGGAAGCCATCAGTGCCTCGGGAATACCCATTCTTCCTGTCGGAAGAGGGCGATTTGCTGTGCGCTCCATCAGTTTATCGAGATCCTTTTCAATAATCTGATTAAAACCATTCGAAGCACCGGTTACCAGAAAGCCTCCCAATGTTAAAATCCCTAGTCTTGCCCAGGAAAAACCTGATCCGGAGGCGATAATGAAACCCATAGCAGCAGAGAATACAACCAAACCAGATAATCTGAATTTGGTTAAAAGCATGTAATCCTGAAGCTTGATTGAAAAGGACACCTGTTGGGTGAGTGTCAAGGATTTATCTGACATTCTATGTGCTTGAAGCGGCCTGCAAGTTTATGAAAATACTCCAATTAGCCAAGATCAAAATTCATCTTGCTGGAATATTATTGGAATTGATTGAACTTTTTCTAAAGGAACCCCGGATGTGTCGAGTAAATTCTCAATAATAGGAAAAAGATCCCTGTTGATATTCTCACGCAAATAATCAGACTCAATCAGCCTTCTGTTAACTAAAGAATGATGAGGGTTTGACTTCCTCAATTCAACAAATACATTTTTCAGACTTTCAGAATCTTCATCTTCGATCACGTAAGTATTATCAAACTGTAATAAAAAATCTTTCGCCGTACCTGATCCGAAAAAAACTACCGGTAAGCCGGTACTGAGGTATTCAAATAACTTAGAGGGAATTGCACTACTGTAGTTTTCTCCTAAGCGTGCAAACAAAACGGAAGAACTCTGATAAAAAGGAAGTACCCTGCTCCATTTAAGTTTTCCATGAAAATGGATATGAGACAAATTCTCAGAACGAACGAGGTGAGCAATTTTTTTCAATTCAATGCCATCACCAATGATGTTCAATTTTACATCTTTTAAATGCCTTACGGAATCAATCAAGGGCTGCAAATCCTGTCCATTACCGATGTTTCCCACGTATGTGATAACGAAGGGAGAATTTTTTCCGTGATACTTCAGTGTTATCAAGCGTTCAAATCTTTCAGTGGAAATTCCATTACTAAGAATGCTGATCCGTTCTTCCTCAAGTTGTGTATTCCTGAGTAGCCAGTTTTTCTCTGTATTGTTAGTCACGGTGATGTGATCGTAATACATGATAAACCGGCAAACAAGTTTTTCAAAATAAGCCTTCACCAGCTTCTGAAACCGGTTTCTATTTGGGAGATAACACCAGACCAAATCACGTACATCCGCAACTTTTTTCCCTTTTCCAGAAAACAGAGCAGCAACAGGAAGCAAAAACATGTAGGGTGATGTGATGAAAGTAAGGTCGGCAGGTGTATGTGATGCTCTTCGACTCAATTTGACGGAGTAATACAATTCAAATAATGCACGGATAAAGAAAAGCGATTTGGCATAACGAGGTAGGTTGATACTATGCACGGTTATATTGTCAGAAATCTGATTCTCCCTGTCTTTAACTTTTCGTCCACGTTCAGTCAATGTGAATACATTAATCTTGTATTCTATAGCAAGAGATGAAACCACAGCATCCATGCGATGAGCGGCAGCCGTAATCTCCGGCGTAAAATGGGGTGTTATGATGTTAATTACCTTCAATGAAAATCTCAGGGAAGTGATATACGGGTAATAAGATCACCCTTAAAATCGACTCTGACTTTTTTCGCCGGAAGCCTCACTCCAAATGTTGGTGCGATCCAGGTATTGCAGAGTTGAATTGATTCAGCTCCCTCAAAACTGATCTGAACAAACTTAGAAAATAATTTTCCGTCCTTGAGATTAAATGAACATTTTTTATGAACATGAAAAAAAGCACTGGCTGGCAGATTTCCACCGGGATCAATCCGGTCTCTTATAATGATCTCATTGCCACTGAATTCAAAACTACGATGATGCACAGCTCCAACTATCTTATATCCATTGTGGGAGGCCGAAATTGCATTTCTGGATTCTTTGAGGTTAAAGACGGAAGCCTTTCTCCCAACCCGAAAACTTCCATAAAGCTCACTTTGATCTTTATTCCCAATCATGACAGTATTATGTGCCTGTGTAGATCGCTCATAAGTCCGTTCAGGGCCGGAAGTGTAGGTTGAAACGCCGGTATCAATGATAAATGGCGAACCAAAAACGTGAAGAACAAAATGAAAAGTGTCAGCATGGCTATGGCCTGGTGCCACCGAAGGGGAAAGCCCATTTATATCAATCAACATTTCAAAATGTCTGTTTCGGAACTTCCTGAAGCCACTCTGACCAAGCAAACGCGGGTTACATTTTATACCCAGACTTTCTGAATACTTGAAAAGACTAAACCATGAATGAGATTCGTCACCCGAATCATTGACCTGAGGAAGATCTCCGTTGTCGAAAGCGATATTCATTAACCACCCACACATTAATCCGGCTTTCTCTTTGAGCAGGTCAAGCAAATTATCATCAAATTCTTTACCTTCATGTCTGAGAAGTTCAACGCTTTCTAATATCCTTCTTAAAAGTATACAGTGATACATGGGACTTAATTCGAAATGCGCCCCATCTCTTAATATCTGATTGATTAATTCTATGTTTAGAATTTTTACCGCGACTTTTCTTATTCTTTTGTCTTGAAAAAAAACAGCGGCGCGCAGTAATGCAAATCCGTTTTCAAGCAAATGGTTATTTCGCAAATGATATTCCGGATTACTTGCAAGATAATGAGCTTGTTGATAGAGGAAATCCAACAATTCTACATCAGATATAGAATACTTTGAAAAAAAATATATCCAGTTATTGATTCTTTGCGAAACCGAATATGCATCATAGAGTGCTCGGTTTCCTGCAGCATTTTTAATAAAATCCTTTACTAACCCCAGACCTTCGTCCACGGTCAGATTATCCTGCAATAAGTATTCGAAAGAATTGAGCCTCAAATTCCATAGCGTGCCATTGCACATTTCGTTCCATGGAGGACTGCCAACAAAAGACAGGTGTTTATTCAGAAAGGTGAATCTGCCTTGTTGGTAGGATTGAGTTATAGACGCGGTATGGGTATAATTAAAAGGAAATATAGAAGAGGGATGAAGAGAGCTATAGCGTTGCAGGCCACTTGCCGCTTTGCTCTTCGCCAAACTGTAAACCATTTTCTGCCGGATCTGATCAGCCTGAAAATTACGAACAGTATGAATAAAGCGAAGAATATTCATTTGATGCCTGAATAGAAAAAAATCAATTATATCAAAGTTAAAAAAATTGCTTTGTAATCCTACACCTGCATGAAATAAATTTTTCCCTTAAATTGATTTTTATGCATTGGAAATTAACAAAGACCGGTATATTCTGAAAATTTCCTGAGTGTAATCCGGCTGTGGAAATGGCTTCCTGTCGGGATTGTCAAGGATTTCCGCCAATGTATTAGCAAGCGAAAATGCGTTTCCGGAAGTAAAAGCAATCACCCCTTCTGGCCGTTCCACACAATCGCTGGCAAGAACAGGTACCCCCGCATTCAAGGCTTCTCGTACAGAGATGGCATCACCGTCTGAACGTGTCGCCCGGATTAAGACAGAACAGTGCCTCAATGCAGACGAAAAATCAAGCTCCTTATCCCAATAAATCAATTTCACGCCGGAATGTTCACCGATCCATTCAATTCTTGATTTATAAAAATCTTTCATGGCATCTGCAGGATCCGCCAAAAAGAGTATCAAACCGGAGGTTTTTCTTTCTCCTTCAAGAATGGCAATTGCATCAAAAATTAAATCAAAACCATATAGATCTTTTCCCTCAATTAATAAGGGTTCATTCTTCTTTTGATAACAATGGGCAAGTAAAATTTTGTCCGAAGAAAATTGACGCAAAAGCTCTTCAGGTAAATGTCCGGATGATGTCTCTTCTATGTAAGCTGGAATAATATCGCATTTACTCATTATCTCTTTCGGTAATTCAATATCAGGTGCGCGTACCAAAATGACGCTATGGGCAATTCGCATTGTCTCACGCGTGAGCGGGTCAGATAAATTTCGTGAATTATGATGGGTGTACAGAACTTTTTTTCCGAAGCATCTTGCCGCTTTCACAATTTGCAATTTAAATTTTCTACTGATGTGTACATGAACAACATCGGCACAAATTACTTTCTTGAGAATGATAAAAATATTGGAAGTAGAACCATCCGGGCTGTGCAATCGCAAGCGTCGTATATCGAATATTCTTAACACAAAACCGGGCTCTCCCTTACTTTTTCGCAACAACCTTGACAGATGCATTGACACTCCGCCACGGGGTGGAGGCATAGGGCCAATGAGAATAACGCTTTTCATTCTCATGATTTCTTCCGCTTATCCAAAAGTGAATTCATTAATTCAAGGTATTGTTCGCACACAGTTGAAACCTCATACGGATGGACGGCCTCGTTTGAAGCAATGGCATATAAAGGCTTCACCAATGAACTTAAAATAGCTTTTGCCAATGCATCCGGATCAGAAAGGGGTACCAATATTCCGAACTTACCATTTTGCAAAATTTCCCGTGGGCCACTCTTGCAGTCCGTGCTTACCACAGTGCAGCCGCAAGCCAGTGCTTCGATGAGAGCCATTGGCAATCCTTCACGACGTGAAGAAAGCACAAATACCTCGGCTTTTCTCATCCAGGCATACGGATTTTTAGTATATCCATAGAGTGATATATCATTTTCAAAACCTAATCGTTCTGCCTGTTCCAATAAACCTGCACGTTCTTGTCCTTCTCCCAGAATTACTAATCGAACCCGCATTGTTTTTCGAACAACAGCAACAGCATTCACCAAAGTACTAAAATCCTTCTCAGCCACAAGCCGTCCTGCAGCAAGTATCACCGGAATAGAAAATTCGTCCTTCCAGGGGAGTTCAACTTCCAATAAACTTTTCTCTATAAGTGAGTGCGTCACAACTGGATTGTAAATCACAGTGATTATTGATTTCAGTGCAGGAAATTCATTGATTAAATCCTCTTTCACACCTTCCGACACAGCAGTAATTGCCTCTGCACGAGGAAACCAGCGTTTAGACAGACCATAAATGACTCTGCCTTTATATGATGTTTGTGTGTGGTTAGAAGAAAAAGTACTGTGTTCGTTTAAAATTACAGGAATATGAGCCGAGCTTCCCTTTCGTGCCCAAAGTGTCAACAGTTGAACATGCGTTTGCCCGGCTATGATAATTTGTGGTTGAATTCTTCTCAGATATCGTCGAAGGGAAAAGCCTGAGAAAATAGTTCTGCTTCCTCCTAGGGGAACAATATTTACATCGGGATGTAGTTCAGAAAGAAATTCTCCTTCAGTATGAACAAGGACAAGATCACATCGAATCCCTCTCTCAGCGAATTCATTGATAAGATTTACTGAGGCACGTTCAGCACCTCCCATTCGCATGGATCCGATGACAAGCGCGACGTGATTAACCTTGTCTTTCATAAAGAAGGCTCCTCTCCTGTCGATTTCTTGTCAAACAAATTCCAAAAACGTGCGGCAATCAACATACCCAAGCCAATCGAAAAAGATTTGTGGTAAAAAGAATGATAAAATAAAAAGATCATTGGAATCATCAAAACAAAGATGAACAAGGAGGTTTTGATCCGGTCGTCTCTAACATTACTTTGTACCGCCTTCGAATAGGTCCAGATCAAAGCCAGAAAAGCCAGGAGAGCTGGCAATCCCCAATACATCCACAATTGAAAGAAAGCATTGTGCGCAGCCATGGCAATATCCGTAGTGAACCTATTGGTAATCCCTGCAGACACTGCCCATCCATGCCAGTAATTTCCTGAACCAACTCCGGTCAAGGCATATTGATCTATATTAGAAATGATCGCTGAAAAAACCTTTGTTCGGGAATCAGTTTCCTGTAACTCTGAGAGATGCATAATGGAACTCAGGCGAACCCAGATTACGTCAGGAATAGCGAAAAGCAACAATAAGACTAAAAGTCCGGCCGGTAAGATCCATCGTCTTATATTCACCTTTGTCTTAAAAAAAAATATCAAGGTGGAGGCAAAGAAAATGACGGCACCTGTACGTGAAGCCGGAAAGAAAACTCCCAGAATTGATGGAACCGTTAAGATTATCAAAAACCATCTTTTCCAGGTATGTTTCTCATAATAAATCCAAATCATACCTATTAAAGCCCCAATTGAGGAAAAATATGAAATTTCATTAAGATTCCCTTTTAGAAAAATCTGTTCAAATGCCTCTATTCGTGCACGCGAAGCATCATAGAACCCAAATGCCGTCAACCCTCTGAGTAAATCAACTGATCCGCTTATCAAGATGATCGATTGAAATGCGCTGGCTAAAACAAAAGTAAATAAGGCGATATCTATTGCTGTTTTATCCCTGCACAGCACAGCAATACAGAAAATCCCCAAAGTCATATTCAGATATCTGAAAATAAATTCATAGGAGGGAAAAGGATGGAGCGTCTCCATAAAAACGCAAACTATGGCAAAGAGTACTGAAGCAAGAAAGTATTTACCCGAAAATAATCTAAGCAAGGTTTTAACACGAGTGGCAACCAGATAAATAAAAGTAAATCCAAAAATCAGAAAAGGTGTACTCGCGGTACCCAAAAAAGGAAGATTAGCTTCAAAATAAATGCTAAACACCAACAGAAAGATCAATACCCTGTCAAAAAGGGTAGAACGGATCTCAACAGTCGGTTGGAAGGCGGTTTGATTCACTCCGGCGAATTTACAAATTTGTAAGTGCCAGAGTTAAAATTTAAAGATAAGTAATTAAAAAGCCGATGCCTTAATCTTCAGCTTTCTGCGAACAAAGAAATAAGCGATAGTATTCAGAAAAACAACAGCACAGGCAGATCCAATAGCAGCACCGGTTGCACCCATTTCAGGTATCAGAATTATATTCAAGAGTACCTGTAAAATAAAGGATAAAAAATAAAACAGAAAAAAGATACGCTGATGTCCGCTCATCATCAACACACCTCCGACCATTCCCGTTATAGCGTTAATCAATTGCCCAGACACAAGAATTACAAGTGGGAAATAGGAACCTGTGAACGAAGGGCCAAACAAATTCAGCAGCCATTTACCGGCTATGATTAATATTAATGCGATTGGAATAGTAATTATAAGAATTTGACGTGATGCTTCCCTGATCAGCTTCTGCAGATTGAGCAGCTTTCGCTCCTCCCACAAGGCCGCGATTTTTGGGATATAGACATAATCAACTATTGAAAGACCAAGTGCAACAAGTGTTGACATTTTGGCGGCAGCTGAGTATTTCCCTGCTGCTGCATTTCCCAAAAAATGACTCACGAAGAGAATATCAGATTGTTTTAACAACATATTCAACAGTGAGGTGAGTAAAACTGTTGCTGAAACGGTGATCCAGATTTTTCGCTCAGGCTTCGGTTCGGCTTGAGGTATAAATTTGTTTATACTTCTGCTGACTCGCCTGTAAATATAGATGAAGACAAGTATCGTAACGATCAAATTAATCATCATGGCCGCATCAACCGGAAGTTTTTGATGGGATGAAAAATAGTACCACCATCCCAGACTCATCCCCACCGGAAATAAAAAGTAAGCTGGCAGCAAAGATGCTTTTATCCTTTGCAAAGCACGAAGTATTGAAGATGCCTGATTTACAAAAACTAAAAATGGAAGCAGTAAAACAGACCAGAACACAGCCTCCGAAAATCCGATATGATACTTTTTCGAATTACTCAGTAAAAAGATAAACACACCAACACTACAAATCACTGCTAAAACCGAAATCACCCGATAGCTAAAGCGAATAAAACCATGTGCTGCCGAGAAATCTTTTTTTTGCATATAGGAAGGAAGGAAGCGAAGAACGCCGGTATCCATTCCGAATAAACTCAGCACCACGACAAAATTCAATGCTGTAATAATTACGGTATATTCTCCATAACCCTTCACTCCCATCATTCTTGCCAGTAAAATCTGGCTTAGAAAAATCAGAACCAGGCCGACTGAACGTATGATCAGAGAATGCGTGATGGATTTCCGCATCCCGGTTGAATCTGCCGGAGCAAAAATGGATGAAAACAAATTCAGCATTAACTTTTTTGTAGTTCTTAAAAAAAACAAAACTGTCTTTTAAACAGTCCCAATAAGCCAGAGAGAATTGAGTTCTAACGATTACTAACTCCGCAGAAATCCAGTATAACCTTGTCTCCCGGTATAGAGAGCGAACTAAATTCCTTATGAGCGACAAGAAAGACAAGTATATCAGCTTCATGAAGAGCGCTAAGGGTATCAGTTATAGTCAACTTTGAATTTTTTCTGATATTCGGTTCTACTGCCAGTAGCTTGTACTTTTCCTTTT
>CAYHFJ010000044.1:0-21137 GCA_964355885.1 uncultured Flavobacteriales bacterium | reverse complement strand
ACGCCTACGTCATTATTATAGTAATAACAGTTCAACAGGTTTAATCCTTTATCAAAAGTTCGAATACCTCTGGTATTGTGTCTGAAAATGGAATTTGTAATTGTTAGTGGAGCCCCACCATAGGAGAGCCAGCCATAAATTCCTTGTCTCCCGTATTCGAAGATGCAATTATCAATTGTTACATTCGGTTGACCGTATAAATAGACTCCTCTGTGAGCATTATTACTGCCCGGTGTGTTGCTTGTGAATCTGGTGTTGCTAAAATTTATATTTGTACTAAGCCCATCTGCCTGAAGCCGGGAACCTGTATTAAATTCAACTCTTCCATTGCTGATTGAAAAATTCAAAAGGCTGGCAGGCCCATAAAATGTCTCTTGGTCTATGGCAAGAATTTTTCTTGCTGATGATATTCCACTGAAATTTATGGAAGAATTATTTCCTGCGAGAATATTTCTGGATGGGAATAATGTGGTATTATTAAATCTCACAAAACCAGGGTTATTGTTGTCATAAGAAAAAGTAAAAACAGCGTCATCTTTGATATCAAGAATTCCTGCAATAGCAAGCTCCGCATTTGGCCCGGTGAGTTTTATAATTGCACCTTGAAAATACTCAAGCTTACCACTATTTTCTATGATTATCCTAGCCCCATCTGCTACATTTACTTGAGATCCTGTTTTTAAAACAAGTGCTCCACCTCTTCTAACCCGTAGAGTGCTGTTTGATTGCAAATTAATAATCGAATTATTTTCAAGGACTATGCTGCTATTATTATCAATAATAATGGAACTACTTGATTCAACGTTGATAATTGAATTTTCCTTGCAATATAATTTAGTGTGATCCGAAAATACATTTTTACCAGCAATTATTTGCGGATAGTCCATTTTAGTTGGCGTAATACCCTGATCAAGTAGTATATCATTTCCTGATTTGACATTGACTGAATAACCATTCGCACTTGTAATTGGATTAACAATTATCGAGCCTCCACACCATCTGACATCATTGTCGATGTCTACATCATCAAACCGAATACGTACTGTCATTTCTCCGCCAACGACTTGATTTAATATTTCAATTGATACGCCATTTAAATACGAATTTAAAGTGTTCTTAGCCGACCCTATTGAGTAATTATGACCGACACAACTTATCAATGTTGAACTTGAGGGGTTAGTACCTAGTCCTATTTTATTATTCCCACCAATTGTGAAGTTTTGTCTATTAGTTCCATTTTGATACATGTTGGATATAAAAGTTCCACTAATATTTTCAATATTATTGGGGTAACATTCAGTACCATCTATAAAACTATTGATAGTTATTTCACGAAATATCTGATCATTATCCCCTGCGCCAGTTAAAGGATTCGATAAAGATTTCTGAAAGGAATAATTATTATTCCCCATACAAGAATAAGGCTGTAAGGTATTGTCTAAATATCTATCATGGAATCCATCTGCAGACAAGGTTCTTAGGTAATCAGCATATCCTCCATACACATCGTCATAAATACCTGATGACCTAATCTCTTTATCGATCTGCATATATGCATTTAACCCAGGAGTTTTTGACTGTGCACAGGGTATATTATTATAAATATACTCATCAAAATAACAATTATTTACCATTCTTCCATTATGATTTTCAACCCAGATCCATTGATTAAATTCATCACTTGAAATAAAAGGAAGCTTTATTCTAATTGCATCGCCAGAACTAACAAAATCACGTAAAGTATATACACCAGCATCAGATGGTATTGTTGCATCTAAATCTCCATTCACTTCAGAAGTGTTAGAAGCATCATGAGCAATAATATTAAATACAGGGCTACTCCCTGGAGATTTCCATCCCATCCTATAGCGATCCCAACCTGACCATGACTTCAATGTTCCGTCTGTCAAATTCAGAGCACCGTAAGCAGAAGTTACCGGAATCCAATAATTTGCATAATCATCACGTAATCCTCCAGATACATGAAATTTATTACCTCCAAGTAAGAAATGTGCAAACTCGTGTCTGACAATCTGGGTATTTAAACTTCCATAAATCGCAAAATTAGTATATGTTGTAGCTGTTCTACCAAGCATTGAAATTCCCCAACGTCCGAAACCTGCTCCATTCACTGTCCTGCCAAGATCGTCTCTTGTATTACGCCAAATAAACATGACGTGATCAATATCTGTATCAGAAGTGGCTGGCTTTGGTGCTCCTTGAAGGGTGGTATTAAGTGTATAATTATCATAATCCAAAATATCATTATGTCGATGCAAACAATTGAGGTTCGCACCAACTGTTGAAGTAATACTTGCTTTAATATCATCTGCATCTACATCACCAGTCGCACTTTGAATTGACCAAACTCCTCCATTAGTAGGTGCTAAAAGAATATCGGCTGTTATATTCAAATTATTCGATGAAGCCATTTGAAAGTATTGGCTAATTAAACCAACTGCCGGATTCAATACTGTTGCATCAAATATTTTATTGGGGCCAACACTTAAATCAGCCCAGTCTGGTAATGAATGCGCGGGCCAATTTGGAAAGCCTGATGGACCAGTTGGATCTGTTGCTCCTCCTAGAAGATATTCAACTTCACATAATACTAACAAAATTCTAAAATCGCCAGAAGTAGGAATCCAAATTCCATGTCTGCTATCGAAAACTTGGCCAGATATTGGACTTGGCGGAGGAACTTGGTCAATAAGTTCACATTGAGCCATGGTTTCCTGACCAAGAAAGATTAATGACAGTACTAATACATTAAATTTTAACAATTTTTTCATAATATAATATTTTATTATTTGGTTTAACACTATTAAGATTAGAGACATATTTATACGCAATAAAGTATACGCCTTTATTTAGCTCTGTTAAACATACTTGCTTACTTGATTCGCCATCCATTTTTACAGTTTTAACAATCGTCCCTAATGCATTCAAAATATCAATTGAATTGATCATGTTATTCTTATTCATCACGTTTATATATGATGTAGTGATGTTCGGATATACATTGCTTCTTATCTCGTCAACCTCTTCAACACTCACAGCCACATAACTAAATGAAATACTTAGTGGAAAATGGGTCATTGGTTGCCAACTAAAAGCCGGAGCAGTCACAGAATTATCAATAATCATGTTAAAATGCTGATCCCAAGGATCATTGTTAACGAAGAAAAAGTAGTCATTATACATAGATGCGTCATTAATATGATCGATAGGAAAACTCGGTAAATTCGGAGATCGAAATAAGGAAGTATCCCATGAAATTTGCAGAGGATAGGTGAAATTTATTCCTAAAACATCTATACCCAAGAATGGGTACCGCGAAAAAGGCCAAGCAGAAGTTTTTGTAGTATCACCATTCGGATTTAAAATAAAAACATTAAAAACGGAATTATCAATCTGAATAGCCCCCTCGTTTAATAATGTGTCGATTGGCTGTGAAAAATGAGCTGTTGTATCATAAATCATCCATATCGTATCCTTTTGGCCAGTAGCATCTTCAAATGCAACATGAAATTTCCATTGAGATTGAGCACATATATTTACTGTGTAAACTGAGAACACAGTCATTAAAATTAACAATGATTTCATCTGATTTGTTAGATTACTGTAGGTGAAAACTAAATTATTGAATACTGATAAATAAAAACGTACTCTCGACAAACCTCATTCACAATACCCTTCAATTTGAAGCAAGCATCATAATCAAGCACGCTATAACCAGAATCTGGTGGGTCATAACCAAGATACAAGTTAACATTTTCACCTTGTGCCTTTTCAAAATACAATGGGGATTTAAAATTAGGTTGAGTCGTTGCCCAAGGTATTTTGTAATAAGTTTGGGCAGAAACAAGATTAACAATGAAATAGAATAAAACGCAAAATTTAAATCTAAGCATCATTAAATCTTTTAACATCAAAATGACATATTAGCTTAATTTGTTTGAAGAGTCAGGTCGACATGACAACAAGGTTGTTTTAATATGAATGAATAAAAACTAAAATCGATTCAGAAAGTTAGCAATAATTCTTTTCAAGCAAACAAAATATTCAAATTTTAACAACCCTCGTACATAAATTAACATTAGAATTCTGAACAATTTGAAGAATCTAAGGTAAATGCGTCTCGATTTACGGTAAAAACCATTAAATAAAAATCAATCTAAAAAATCCGGATTACCCAAGTATCTTCAATTTAGCATATTTCAGAAGTAGCTGCTTGGTTCCGACGCTCTGAAAAAAAACGGTCGCTTTCAGATCACCGGCTTTGCCTTCAACCTGCATTACCTTCCCAGCTCCGAATTTTTCGTGCTCTACCTGCATTCCGGTCTGGACCGCGGAAGTATCATCGCCACTGAAGCTCTGCACCGCGGCAGAGTCCAGTTTTTTCAATCTTGCAGGAATGACAGGAGCTGATGTCGCCTGCTTCTTCTTTTGAATTCCTGTTTGTCCACTCCCCCAACGATCCAATGTTGGTTCATCAAACGGCATGTGGTTGGTCTTCTGTAAAGGTCCACTTTCCTCAATAAACTCAGGATCAATTTCATCAATAAAACGACTTGGCTCGCAGGTACTCAGATTACCCCATTTATAACGTGAGGTAGCATATGAAATGCTCAGCTTTTTTTCTGCTCTTGTAATGCCAACATAAAAAAGTCTTCGCTCCTCTTCAAGATCTTCACGGGAATCCATTGAACGTTGAGAGGGAAAAAGATTTTCTTCCAGACCAACAACAAACACGGAAGGAAATTCAAGTCCCTTTGCTGCATGTAAAGTCATCAGGGAAACTTTATCGTCATTCTCTTTGTCATCATCATCAGCGTCAGTGAGCAAAGCAATATCCTGCATGAAAAGATCTAATGTCCGAAGAGCATCGGGATCCTGATTGACATCTTCATCACCTTGCGGTGTGATGCTACGACCGGTTTCAACAAATTCACGGATACCATTTAAAAGTTCCTGTACGTTTTCATAACGGCTCAATCCCTCCGGAGTTTTATCATCATATAATTCCCGAAGCAGACCTGTAGAAGATGCTATGGATGATGCCAAATCAAAAGCATTCAGTGATTTTAATTTCACAGAAAAACTTTTTATCATAGTGCAGAAATCGTTTAGTCTTCCCAGCATTCCACTGTTAAAACCGCAGGGATTGTACAAAGGATTTTCTATTACCTGCCAGATACTTTTATCTTCTGCAGCACTCGCTACAGTCATTTTCTCAATGGAAGTTTTGCCAACACCCCGTGCCGGTACGTTGATGATACGCTTCAGTGCTTCTTCATCATTCTGATTAATAACCAATCGAAAATAAGCAAGCAGATCCTTTATCTCCTTACGTTTGTAAAATGACAAGCCTCCATAAATTCGGTAAGGAATATTCATTCTGCGCAATGCTTCTTCCATGGAACGGGACTGAGCATTTGTACGATACAAAATAGCAAAATCCTTGTTCCTCCACTGCCGGTTTACCTTTGTTTCAAAAATTGAATTAGCAACAAGCATTCCTTCCTCATTGTCACTAAATGCACGCAAGAGCGAAATTTTCTCGCCGAGATCATTAGCTGTCCAGACTTCTTTCTTGAGTTGGTTTTTATTTTTTTCGATTAAGCTGTTGGCAGCCTGAACAATGTTTCTGGAGGAACGGTAATTCTGCTCCAGTTTAAAAATTCTCAGATCAGGATAATCTTTTTCGAAGGAGAGAATATTCTGGATATTCGCCCCGCGAAATGCATAAATGGATTGAGCGTCATCTCCTACCACACAAATATTTTCATAGACAGCGGAAAGCCTTTTCAGAATCATGTATTGAACATAGTTGGTATCCTGAAACTCATCGACTAATACATACTTGAATTTATGCTGATACTTATGCAACACATCGGGGAATTTATTCAGCAGGATATACATGTTGAATAAGAGATCATCGAAATCCATTCCGCTTGCTTTGAAGCAGCGTTTTACATACTGTTCATACAACATACCCGTCTTCGGACGACCGGCAGCGATATCATCACTAACGAAAGTCGCATTATTCTGGTACTCCGCCCAGGAATACAAATTATTCTTTGCCGCTGAAATACGATTCAGCACGGTATCGGGTTTGTATAATTTATCGTCCAGATTATTCTCCCTCAACAGATCTCGCATGAGACTCTTCGTGTCGTCAGTATCATAAATGGTGAAGTTAGGTGGATAGCCGAGTTTTTCTGATTCAATTCTCAGAATCTTGGCAAAGACCGCATGAAAAGTACCCATCCACAGATTACGCGCTTCTGATCCTGTAATTTTTTCGATCCTGCCACGCATTTCCTTGGATGCCTTATTGGTAAAAGTTAATGCGAGAATCTGAAAGGCATCCACACCCATTCTCAACAGGTGAGCAATACGGTAGGTTAATACACGCGTCTTACCTGAACCGGCACCGGCTATAATCATCACCGGGCCTTCAGTATTCTGAACCGCCGCTTTCTGCGGTTCGTTCAATTCATCAAGATAATTTGGATTCATTCAATTGGATTCAAAAACATCCGGAATGCGTTCCGGCAGGTAGATTCTTTGCTCAAAAATACCATTATTACCTGATAAGATTGGCCTTTTTGAAAATGTTTTTAGCTTGATCAATATTTAAACCAGGTTGACCCCAGTGCAGATCAATCTCTGAATTTCAATTTATTCCCCAATAAAACATTCCGATAAATCCATTGTACTTGACAGGTCAATGTCATGGATAGGAACAAAAAAGCTACACTTCGCTCTAAAGGTGCCCTAAAATAGATTATTAATCAATGGCATAAATGTAAGAGGCATTATGCCAATGATCACTAAATAGATGACCCACATTGATCATATTACGTAATAGAACAGATTTTTTTTAAAATAATCATCGAAAAGAAGGCTCATATCTATTGGCGAACAGACCAGCCAAAAGATATGAGCCCTACTTTCATCTTGATTCAATTCAATCAATAAAAATTAATAACTAAACCTCAAGGCAGCAATCAGGTTTCTTCCGGGTGAATTAATTCCGCTGGCAAATGTCCGGTACTGAGTATCGAAGAGATTATCCACCCCAGCTTGCAAACTCACATGCTTATAAACTTTGTATGAAGCACGGAAATTTACAGTAAACCATGCAGGCATTCCTTCCGGAGTAGCATACTTTTCATTGTCCTCACCATTGAGGCGATAGTCTTTCAATTTTTTCCATCCATTATAGTTCACGAAGAAGTCCGAACTGAAATTATGATAAATGTAACTCACTTGTAAACGCATCATGAATGGTGGGATGTGATCAAGGGGAGCATCGCTGCTATCTGTCTTCACTCGTCCATAGGTATAATTCAAACCAAAAGTCAAACTCAGGTTATCAGTACACTGAGAGCGAAGGTTAGATGAGAATCCATAGATAAACGCCTTCCCTACATTCTGATTTGCCATTACCTGACTCAATGCACCATCGTAGAGAATTGAATCCTGACCATTCAGTTTGAACTTATCAGTCACAACTGCATCAATAAAGTGCGTATAATAAAGCGCGTTCTCCCATACAGTTTTATTATTATATACTCTTGTAATTCCGAACTCAGTATTAACTGTTTTTTCCGGCTTTAATGCGGAATTAGGAACAATAACTAATCCGGCTGATGATTCAAAAACCTTACTCAAATCATCCACATTCGGAGCACGAAATCCGGATGAAACCAAAAAGGACAACTTTAAATCCTCAGTAGGATTATGTATCAGGCCAAGACTTCCAGAATAAACAACATTACTTTGTTCGGCTTTAGTGTAAGGCAGATGAAAAAAAGAGGTGTCAATAAACGTCGAAGACAAGGAAACGAATCCGATACGAATACCGTCAGTAAAGGATAGTGTCTTCGATAGTTTCCAGGTATGAGAAAAATATACCGCCGCATCAGCCATAGTGTTTTCTCCATCCGGATACCTCGTATCCAATTTCACTTTGTCACCGGTGAGTATATTTTCCTCATTGGCGGTAGATGATAAGGTGTTGTATTGAGTCTCAAATCCAAAGCGGAGTTTATGTTTTTCAACTAAACGTTGGACATCAATAAAGGCACCATAAACATTTACATTCTCTGTTCTGTGACTAAGAGCAAATTGATTGAATCTTCGTGTATGCCGGCTTTCCTCAATATTTTGAAAATTAATTCCGGTATGTACAGTCTGAAAGAATGATGTATGATTAATATACTTCACATCATAAGCAGCAAGCAGTCTTTTCTGAGGTCCATAATACCATTCAGCAAATCTCAATCCATTTCCATCCGGATCTGTGAGACGGTCGTAACGGGGTACATCGGAAGAATTAGAGAACTGAATATTCAATCCGTGAATCACATGATCATTTTGCCTGTAAGCGATTTTTTGCAGAAGATCATATTGGGTATATCCGCTTTGTACCTGCAAATAACGATCAGCATTTTTTACTAGAGAATCCTTTCCATTAATTCTTTCGGCATAACAGGGTCTTTCTCCAAATGAACCTGTGTAAAATGGATTTTGATTCTTACCTCCCATCAAATCATCAAAGTAGGAATAGGTGAATGAAGAAAGTGACGCGAATTTTTGTCCACCAATACTAAGATCGATGTGACCCGTCATTTCCTGATTCACGGAACCATATCGTGTCATTGCATTCACTTTGATCTTTTGTTTCTCATCATGCTCAGCAAACTGTGGTTTTTTCGTGAACATATGAATCACCCCACCCAATGCATCACTACCATAAACTGTGGAAGAGGGACCGAATAGAATTTCAGCCCTATCCAGAATTGCATTATCCATACTGACAATGTTTTGAAGATGTCCGGAACGGTATATGATATTATTCAATCGGACTCCATCAACCACCAGCACAATCCTGCTGGCCTCAAAACCTCTTATCACAGGGCTACCTCCTCCCATCTGACTTTTTTGCACAAACACATTTCCAGTATTAGCAATTAGATCAGCAGTAGTTTGCGCTTGAGCGATTTCAATTTGTTTCGCATTTAGCACTTGAATTTGTTGCGCGACAGACTTCTTTGTTTCCTCCGTCTTATTGACAGAAATAATTACCTCATCAAGATCTATCGAGCCGGATTTGACAGAATCCTGGTCCGCGTTTTGAGCAAAGTTTGTTTGCGAATAAATGAATAGCAATGCAATCATTGCAACTATTTTGTATCTCATAAAATGAATCAGAATTATGAATGTATAATACACAGCTGAGCACCTAATAATTTGCATTCCCAGGTGCTGATGAAAATCGATAAAGTGTATTAATACCCTTCTGGAGGAGGAGAAATTACTTCTGAAACAAATGAGAAAAAGTCGATTGAATTGGAAATAAATTTAGTGCGCAGAAGCTGATCCTGCATAAAATTAATATTCAGGAATGGCGAGAAATAGAGCACACTTAACCACTTAATGAGGTAATTAGGAAGAGGTGAATTATTCTCCTTGCTTCCGGCTGCTAATTGTTGAATCCGCTTAATTAGTCCTCCTTCGTGTTTATCATGTATAACCAGTAACTCAATTTTACCGGCTGAATGTACAAGGGACTTGACATCATACATTTCACCATTTACTAAAATTTCTCTGGCATCTATTCTGCATTTTTGATACTCACTCACACTCATCACCATTTTTAAAAATTTCGTTTCCTTCCTGGAGATCAGAACCTCCATACGGTACTGGATGTTAAACTGCCGAATCTGAAAAAGCAATAACATGCCTCCGGATTGGAGGAGAATAATTATCAACAGGGCTATACAACTGCTCTTTTTCAATACTAAAAAAATATTCTCACGAATATACAGAATAAAGCTGAAACCTTTGGAGGGGGCTGTCAGATTAATATAAACGAGAGGTGTCGAAAAACTTTTTAATTGAAAAAGCAATAGCAGGTAATGAGTAGGATTCATTCGTTTAAGCCGGATCATTCCTGAAATATGCAAATGAAAGCTCAGTATGCTCTCCTGACATGCTATAATTACTTTATCTTTGTGGCCTCAAAAAATCAAAGACCATTGAATACGCCCAATTTAGCGGAGTCACTTGAATCTAAAAATGGCAAACAGCTCTATGCCTATCAGCATGGTGCCATTGAGGAAATATTTAAACGATTGGATGATCATGCTGCCCGTTATAACCTGCTCTACCAATTACCTACCGGTGGAGGGAAAACGGTCATCTTTTCTGAGATTGCCAGACGGTATATACAAAGTACTGGTAAAAAGGTATTGATACTTACTCACCGGATTGAACTTTGCGGCCAAACATCCGCAATGTTAGATGAATTTGGAGTCAATAATAAGGTGATCAACAGTGCGGTCAAGGAGATGCCGGTACCGAATGATTACATGTGTTATGTCGCCATGGTGGAAACATTGAACAACAGGTTACGAGATAAAATTCTGAATCTTGACACTATTGGATTGATGATTGTTGATGAGGCGCATTACAATTCCTTCGGGAAACTTTTTCGTTTCTATGAAAAGGGTGTTGTGCTTGGAGTTACCGCGACACCTTTGAGTTCAAATATCAATATTCGCATGAGGGACAACTACGATGAGCTCATTGTAGGTGAATCAATATCCTCACTGATTGAATCAGGATTTCTTGCACGTGCCACAACCTATCATTACCATGTAGGACTTACTTCCTTAAAAGTTGGAAGAAATGGAGATTATACCGTCAGTTCGTCCGAACGGCTATATAACAACCACGCGATGCAGGATAAACTGTTGAGCGCGTACAAAGAAAAATGTCTCGGAAAAAAAACACTTATTTTTAATAACGGGATTGCTACCTCTCAATATGTCTATGCAACATTTCAGGATGCAGGCTTTGAGATCAAACACCTTGATCACACGCATACCGCGAAGGAACGGAAAGAAATACTTCAGTGGTTTAAGGAGAAGCCGGATGCAATCCTCACTTCTGTAAGTATTCTGACAACAGGTTTTGATGAACCTACTGTTGAGTGTATTATTTTAAATCGCGCGACTAAATCACTCACACTATACTTTCAGATGATTGGCCGCGGTTCACGTGTCCTGCCTGACAAGAAAGACTTCCTGGTGATAGACCTGGGAAATAATCTAAACCGTTTTGGACTTTGGGATTCTCCGGTTGATTGGTTAAGTATCTTCAAAAATCCCGAGTTATATTTGGCTGACATTCGCAATGACGAGGAAATTGAACGTAACTACCGTTATGTAATGCCTGAAGAACTTCGCAATCGATTTCCAAATTCGACGACTATTGACATGGATATAAAGGAGGAGCATCAGAAAGCCATTTCAAATCATGAACGACCAAAAGTAGTAATAGAACACTCGATTGAACAACACATTAAAATGTGTTTGGAAAACAGTGCGGATATTGACGAGGCCTTAATTCTTGCAGATTTGTTAAAGGAAGAAATTGAATTTAGGGTTCGGGTATATTCCCGTTGTTTAAGCAAGACCTCAGAAAGTTATGTGAAGTGGCTTCAGGACGACTATAAACGAAAATTAAAATTTACTCTAATCAGGAAATCTCACGATCATCCGGATGCAGCTTTCGAATCACAGTCCGATGAAGAAAATGAGTTCATCCCTGAAGATGAAAATGAAACAGGTTTAAACATGGATGAATCCTGAATTTAACTTATAAAAATTTTTATTCAATAATTTTAAAATTCACTATTAATCAACCGAATCCAGTAAATAGAATATAACTTAGAACGAACTAATATTATTTCATTCGTGCATTCGTGGCAAATTTACCCTAACAATTCTTCCTTACAATTTTTTAAACTAATAAGTTAAACCGGGTTTCCTTCACCTGATTCGCGCATTAATTATTATTCTTTATCAGCTGCACATAAAATCTGATGGCAGAATGAAAATCCTTCACAGCAATGCGCTCGTTCACTCCATGAAAAGATTTAATATTACCCTCGTTAATATAAATTGGAAGAAACCTGAAAATATTATCGGATATTTTTTCAAAATGTCTTGAATCTGTCGCTCCGATCACAATATTTGGCGCAGTTAGCACATCCGGAAAGACTTGTAGAATTGTTTTGTTCAGAATCTGATAAGCTACAGAGGTGGAAGACGAAGATTTTGAGGGTTCAGAAGCAAAAGCATTTTTTGTAATGATTATACGATCATCATCAATAGTAGCTTTCACCCGTTGCATCACCTCTTCGATGGAAGTTCCGGGTAATATTCTAAAATTTAATGTTGCCTTTGCTGTTCGGGGAATAACATTGTCCTTTATCCCGCTCTTAAAAATTGTAGGAGCTATAGTTGTTCTTACGAGAGCATTCCCTGCAGCACTTCCTTCGTATATATTCAGGATAAGCGGCTTGAAAACCGTTTTGTTTGCAAAAACTATCCGGTTTATCAATGGCATTTCCGGGCCAAGGTCATTGATAAAACCTTCGAGAGGGGAAGTCATCATGGCAGGAAAAGGATTCGCACGCAATCGTGCAACTGCTCCAGCGAGTACATCGATGGCAGTCTCCTCATTGGGCATGGATGAATGACCACCTTCCAGATCCGTAAATAATTCTATAGATACAAATCCTTTTTCGGCAACACCAATCAATGCAACATCTTCTTCAATACCCGGTACCATCCCTTGTACAATAGATCCGCCTTCATCAAGTATAAATTCAGCAATCACACCTTGACCTTTCAGGTATTCAGCAATTGCAGCAGCTCCTTTCAAACCTCCGATCTCTTCATCATGCCCAAAAGCTAAGTAAATTGTCCGCTTAGGAACAAATTTTTCATGAAGTAACAACTCAACAGACTCCATGATCCCTACTACCCCAACCTTATCATCCATAGTTCCTCTGCCCCATAGAGTATCCTCGAGAATTTTAGCATCGAAAGGTCCCGCTTTCCAACCTTTTAGATCTTCATCATCAGCCGGGACAACATCCAAATGTGCCATGATGATAAGCGGCTTCAGCAATGTATCACTCCCAACCCACTTATAAAGAAAGCTAAATGTATTAATCACTTTCTTCTGAAGGAGCGAGTCTGTCAGTGGATAAGTGATGGTAAGAAATTCAGAAAATCGATTAAACTCTACTGAATCAAAATCAACTTCATTCTCCGGGGAGATGGTTTTAATCCGTATTGCATCAGCAAGATTTCTTATGGCTCGCTCCCCAATTTCAATTTCCTTAACAGGTTCAACTTGTACTTGTCTGGACTTAAAACTAATCGCGTTATAAGTAAGGTAAATAACAAATAAAATTAGAATGATAAATATCCCGTATAGTACCCTCATAATATTTTTACAGATTTACATAGACAGACTCTCAGATGGGGGGCAAAATTAATCATAAAAAAGTTGATTTAACGCTTACGTGACCATGTTCGTTTTCAATTGCCTGTTCCGGCCATCGGTTGAAGCTAATGCAAACTGATCAGTCAGAATGAACTGAAGATGAAATCGAATACACACAAATTTCAATTGTTTATAAAACCGGAAGAAAAAAGGGACTAAATCAGAAGAAAAGTACCGGAAATGTCAAAAAGCTTAATACAAAACAATGCAATAGAAAAAAATCTATTTAATAATATGTGCTAATATCAATGTTTGTTTATTTTTTTCGTCCGACAAACCTGATCACTAAACCAACTCCGCAATGAAATAATCCTTCTTGCAATTCAATTTCCTTTTCTTCCAATTCAAGAAATTCATAATTAGCAAAATCTGATTTTAGCTCGTCAATTGAAAACAACATCGATACATCTTTGGGTCCTCCAACCTTTTCGTTTTTAGAAATGTAGTCAATATGACCTTTACTGAATGCTTCAAAAATAATCAATCCATTTTTCCGCAAATATTTGTCAAGCGTCTTATGATAAAGCGATTTGATGTCCGAAGGGAAGTGAGCATAAATTAATGCAATAACATCAAACTGCTCATTGCTATAATTTAAGGTCTGAAGTTCACCAACCTGATAATCAATTTTTACATTATTAGTTTCTGCAAGTCTTATGGCCTTCTTTTTCCCTTCAATACTTATGTCAAAAGCCGAAACTTTCCAACCAAGTTTAGCTGCAAAAACAGCATTTCGCCCTTCACCTTCTCCCGGACAAAGAATTGTCCCGGCACTTAATTTCGACAACTTTTCCTTTAAATAGGTGTTTGCTTGTTCTCCATAAGCATACTCTTCATTGCTATATCTTTCATTCCATCTTTCAGTCCAGCTATCTTTCATATTTCGGGTTGATTTGTTGTACAGGACATGAATTTACAATTAATATATTTCTATGAGTAGAATGCAGTGGCTAACTATTGAACAAGGCTTTTCACGATTAATTTAATAGTTGTTCAAAGAAGCCACCAATTTGTCTATCTCTATCCACAAAATGGATTTCTAAAATCCAGTGTCTCTTATCCCCGTTTGCATCGGGTAAAAACATATCATTATGATTTTCAGGGTGAACATACAGTCCGTAATTTTCCGGTTCTAATCTTTCATGGGGGAAATGTCCAATCAGATGTCCTGCAAGTTGTCCGCCATATGTATAACCGTATTTTATTGCAAGTTCAATAATATATTGATGGAATTCCGCACCTGTTAATTTAGTTTGCCTATCAAACCAATTCTTAGCTTCGTGCCAGGCCAATTCAATATCCCTTTTTAGCTTGTGTTTGTGGCGAACATTCTTATTCTGAATCACACGATCACATACTCTTTTGTATAATTCCGGTATAGACTGAGGAACATCCAATTTATAAACAACACAATCAATTTGTTTTGTATATCCCTGTTGTTCTATTACTTGTCATGTATTGCAAGCCACATAAAGGAAAGGTATTTCGTCGTATTAAATTAATATTTTTTTTATATTCCATTACAAGAATCATAAAAAATATCAGTGCCGACAGCGCATAGGAGACAAACATGGCACCGTAGAAATAACCCGGTTCTTTTTCTCTGAACTAAATCTTTATTTCCTCTTCCATTTTATTAAAGAAGTGATACTCCATGATGTGATAACTGCTATTAGGCGTCACCTTGAGTTTCACTTTAAATTTCTTTCTCCACTTATGTACTTTAGAATTCAGGAGCATTCCTTTATTCAGATAAGCTTCAAGGTATGGGTGAACTGAGAGGAACAACTCTTTTTCATTTTGCTCCTGCACAAAGTAGCGAAGGTTATTTTCAATTTCATCAACAAGCAGTATGCTGGCCTTGATCTCTCCAGATCCATTGCAGGCAGGGCATTTCTCGACGGTGGTGATGTTTGTTTCCGGGCGGACACGCTGACGTGTGATTTGAATCAGTCCGAATTTACTTGGAGGCAGGATGGTGTGCTTCGCCCTGTCTCTCTTCATCTCATCCTTAAGCTTTTCGTATAAAGTCTTACGGTTTTGCGCGCTGTGCAAGTCAATGAAGTCGACAACGATGATGCCACCCATATCACGCATACGTAATAATCGGGCAACCTCAACGGCAGCATCCATATTCACATTCAGCGCATTTCCTTCCTGAGAAGAATCATTATCCGCGCCTTTTACACGACCTCCGCTGTTGACATCAATGACATGCATTGCTTCGGTGTGTTCAACAATAAGATAAGCTCCATTAGCCATCGTAACTGTTTTTCCGAAACTGGATTTGATCTGCTTATCTATTCCGAGCTGCTCAAAAATCGGGAGTCGGCCTTTGTAAAGCTTCACGATGTCGGCTTGTTCAGGAGCAATTCCTACAATATATGCTTTGATCTCATCAGCCAGTGTCTGATCATTCACATGAATAGCGGCAAAGTTCGGATTCAATAAATCGCGGAGAATTGTTGAAGTGCGATTGAGTTCCCCAAGAATCTTGTAAGGCGGTTTAACAGTCTTAAGTAATTCCAGAATACTTTTCCACTTCGCAACGAGATCCTGAATGTCTTTGTCAAGCTCGGCCACTTTTTTCCCTTCGGCCACGGTGCGAATGATCAGCCCAAATCCTTTTGGTTTGATACTTGTTGCCAGACGCTTGAGACGTTGACGCTCTTCAGCACTTTTAATTTTCTGGGAAATGGAAACCGTGTCGGTGAAAGGTACCATTACAACAAACCTACCTGCAAGAGAAAGTTCTGAAGTAACACGCGGTCCTTTGGAAGATATTGGTTCCTTCGCAACCTGGACAAGAGCCCATTGGTTGGTTGTGAGTACCTGAGTGATTTTCCCGCCCTTATTAATATCCGGTTCAAGCTGAAAATTAACAAGCATGGGATCCGGATTTTTTCCGGTTGTAATTTGCTTAATCAGTTTCAGCAGGGATTGAGCCTGGGGACCAAGATCGAGATAATGCAAAAAAGCATCTTTCTCGTGACCTACATCTACGAAAGCAGCATTGAGTCCCGGAATCAGTTTCTTTACACGTCCGAGATAAATATCTCCGACCTGAAATCCCTGGTCCTTTCGCTCACTGTTTAATTCAACCAGTTGCTTGTTCTCAAGCATGGCGATGGTGACTTCGCCTGGAGTTGAATTGATCACCAATTCATTATTCAATGAAAAAAAATTTGCAAACAATCATCCTGTCAAAGGCGAGAATTGCAGAAAAATAATTCAGAACAGCAGATGCATATCATTGGATCGAGATTGGCAGGTGACGCATCACTTGCCCAGAAATGTATAACGAAAAACCAATGTTACCGGACGGAGAGTACGGATACAATGCACAGAGATAAAAGCGAGGCATCACCTGGATGCCTTCACTTTACCGGCTCTTTTTCTTATGTCTGTTCTTTCTAAGACGCTTTTTACGCTTATGCGTTGCCATCTTATGTCTTTTTCTCTTCTTACCGCTTGGCATAATAAATTGTTTATTGGTTATTAACTTGGTGTATTAACTTGTTTACTTCCTCCAACACCTGTGGGTCAGAAGTATACTTTTTGATTTGTTGTAAGTGTTCAATCCCTTTTTGTGACTGCCCCTGTTGAATCAGAGTACGACCAAGAAGGTATCTGGCTTCCACTCTGTCAGGTTCTGCTGCCAGAACTTTTTCGAATCGCTCTATCGCTTTATCTAATTGTCCGGATCTTACAGACAAAACACCCAGATTGAAATGAGCGTTCGAATGATTTGGATCCTTTTCGACAACTTCTCTCAACAATAGGATGCCCTTCATAGGTTCAGCGGTTCCTTCTGCATAACAAACGCCGAGATCGGTTTTAGCGTTAAGATTTGCAGGGTTGAGTTCCAGCACTTTTTGATAAGAAGCGATGGCTTTTTCAACCATCATAGAACGCATTATGGAGTCATCAGTCCCTTTAAAGGCATCAAAATAGCGATACGCTGCATTGAGCCAATTCTTTTCTTCTGGTCGCTTTATGGCTATCTGTTCAAAGTAATGAGCAGAAACAATCGGAAAGAGGGCAATATCCCACATTTTACCGAGCGAGTCAAGTAAAAGAAGATTTCCTTGATCTTTAGCCAAATCGGCTTCAAGTTTTTCAATGGGAACTAACTCCTCTGACTTTAACTGTCCTTTAGCCTGAGCCAAGAGACTATTGAATGAATTTCCTGTCTCAGTCTTTCGGCCTGCCTCCTCTTTTTTTTGCTGAGGAAGAAGATACAGAACAACAGTAACAGCAATAGCGGTGACTATGACTAGAATTTGTTTTCGTCCTGTCACCATATTAAATTAATCAATAGCTTCCGTTGTCTGGTTCTTCTTGATCTTCGCATTCTTAACCTTATTTGCAAATGTCTTTGCAGGTTTGAATGCCGGAATGTTGTGTTCCGGAATAATGATCGTTGTATTCTTAGAGATAATACGGCCAAGCTTCTGTGCTCTCTTCTTTACGATAAAAGAACCAAAACCTCTGAGGTAAACGTTCTCTCCGTCAGCCATAGTCGTTTTGATCACTTTCATTGTAGCTTCTACTGCTTGTAAAGCCACAGTTTTTTCAATGCCTGTTTTGGTTGAAATCTCGGCCACTAATTCAGCTTTTGTCATTTCTTTGAGTATTAAGTATTTGAGAATTGGGGGCGCAAAGATAAGGGTTCATTTTGAAAAGAAAAGGTCTAATAATCAATTTTTTCAGGTTGTTGACAAATAATTTCCAAAAAGACGTCATTTTTACGAGAAACGCAGTTTCCTGAAATTCAATTTTTTGGCTGCCGGGATGCTCCGGTCGAAGTTTACGAAGAAATGGCAACGGGGAGGGGATTTTGAGGTTAAGTTTTACCCCGGGGCATATTATTGAAAAAAAAGAATTGTGTACGATGGGTTAAAAACCGGATTGCGTGTCGGATAGGAAAAACTGATCTGATTGTTGTTTCATTGATCAGTTTTATCAGGAATTTAAATCCGGTAAAACAGCTGAGTCAAGGTTTTGATTTCTGAATAAGCTGGCACAAACTACAAGCTTATAAAAAAAGCGGGACAGTAATTAAACTGCCCCGCTTATAAATAGTATGATAATTTCTTTCTGAATCTATGACACTATTTACATCGCTCATGAATTCAGGTAGAAATAAATCAACTTCTACTCTTACTAAGAATGTCAACAATCCGATCAACTGTTTTAAAATTATCGGAGAATTGTTTTGTCAATGAAAGATCAAATCTTCCACTTTTCTTATAGTGTGTTCGTTGAACATCGAGAATCATACTTTGAATATCCAGCAACTTACCCAGATCTCTGTCTGTAATTCTCACACCTTCTAATGAATGTGCTTTCGGCGGACGACCAGGGCCACGAGTTGATTTAGGTGGGCGACCAGGGCCACGAGTTGATTTAGGTGGGCGACCCGGGCCACGAGTTGATTTAGGTGGGCGACCCGGACCACGTTTTGATTTTGGAGGGCGACCCGGACCACGTTTTGATTTTGGAGGACGACCAGGGCCACGTTTCGATTTTTTGTACTTACCTGTGCCTGATCCTGGAGGCCGGCCAGGCCCACGTTTTTTTTCACTGGCAGCGTTTGCGGTGCCGGATAATTTTGATTTTCGTTTTGCCATTTTTAAATTTATTGATGAATGAATGAATATCCTAGTCAGATTATTACTCGACCAGGAACTAATTAAGATTAAATATTTTCAATACGAATAGAACAGTTTTTTTACCAGCAATTATGTAGCAAACAATTTTCGCAGTTTATTGTTTACCGAAACTGTACTAAATCAGGGTTGAAATTAAATATTTATAATTATTCCGCAAAATTTTTTATGATATTTTTAGAGAAGTCCAATTAATTCTGCCTGAATCTATAAAACATTTTAATCAGCAGGTTCGTCTTTCCGATGATAAATTTCCTGACCTTTCCAAACCATTTTTTAAACAAATCTTGAATACGTCCGCGACCTTTATTCAGTGGTACAAAAAAAACAAGCGTGATCTTCCCTGGAGAAACACAGATAACCCCTATTTTATATGGCTCTCTGAAGTGATCCTTCAGCAAACGCGTGTAGAACAAGGGAAGTCATACTATTATAAATTTATTAATAAATACCCTACAATTAAGAAATTAGCCTCTGCCAATGAAAGTGAAATTCTGAAACTCTGGCAAGGGTTGGGTTACTATTCAAGGGCAAGAAACATGCATGCAGCAGCCAAGGAAATTGTCAAAAAGCACAATGGTTTGTTTCCGAAAAATTATTCTGAGATCCGGGAACTCAAAGGAGTTGGTGATTATACTGCGGCTGCAATTGCCTCATTTGCATTTCATTTAAAGTATCCGGTTGTGGATGGCAATGTGTATCGATTCCTCAGCAGGTATTTCGGCATACGGACACCTATTCAAACATCAGAAGCAAAAAAAGAATTCACCGCTATCGCGAATGAATTAATGGCAGAGCACTCACCACATGAATTTAACCAGGCAATTATGGAATTCGGGGCATTACAGTGTAAACCTCTCTCACCTGATTGTCCTAATTGTCCTTTGAATAGCTCCTGTTATGCCTATGAGAAAAAATCCGCCCAGGAATTTCCGGTCAAAAACAAAAAAAATCCCGTTCGAAGCAGGTATTTCTATTATCTGATTATACGGGATAAAAATTCTGTCTATTTGCAAAAAAGAACAGGTAAAGACATCTGGCAAAATCTTTTTGAATTTCCTCTTATCGAAACCCCAAAAAAGGTTAAAGAATCACTATTGGTAAATAGCAAAGAGTGGAAAAAATTATTTAAAACTAATTCAACGATTCTTCATCGAATTTCAGAAGAAAGAAAACACGTCCTTAGTCATCAGGTTTTGCATACTAAATTTATTGAGCTGTCAATAATTGACAAAGATTTTTTAAAACCCGATCACTGGAAAAAAGTAAGCAGAGCTAAGGTAAAAGAGTATGCCGTTCCCCGATTAATTGACAGGTATCTGCAGGAACAGGGATTGTCAGGTTCAAATTGATTTTTAAATTTGAAAAACTTGGACAGCATAAGCAAATCTCATGCGGATTTTATAACTTTATACAATGGAACCTTGTTTGAATTTGTTATACATACTATCCGTGTCGCAAATAATAACCCACATATACAGTTTTTACTCCTCGGATTCAGCATATACATTTGTCCCCATCATTAAAAATAATTTAAAAACAATTTAAAAAAACAAAATCATGAGTGGTGTAAACAAAGTGATCCTTGTCGGGAATGTCGGTAAAGACCCCGAAGTACGTTATCTTGAAGGTGGAGTAGCCGTGGCTAAATTCCCTCTTGCAACTTCCGAATCTTATAAGAATAAGGAAGGTCAAAAAATTGTGCAGACTGAATGGCACAATATTGTATTATGGCGTGGACTCGCGGAAGTCGCGGAGAAATGGGTGCGCAAAGGCAATAAAATCTATATTGAAGGTAAAATCCGCACCCGTTCTTATGGGGACGAGAACAACAAAAAGTGGTTTACAGATATTGTCGCGGATAATATGACCATGTTAGGAGGTCCGAGATCTGAAGAGCACGAGGAGAAGATTCCTGAATCAGTGTCCGCAGAAACTCCCCTGCCAACTACAGCGGACGATCTACCGTTTTGATTCACAATACTTTATCCGGATGCAAATTTTTATATCTTTGCATCCGGATTTTTATCTTTCTCCGTAAGCTTTTAACCACCCGTGGACCCTGGCAGTAGTAGTTTATTATTTCTT
>CAYHFJ010000043.1:0-21716 GCA_964355885.1 uncultured Flavobacteriales bacterium | reverse complement strand
GAAGAACAATTTTCCCGTCAGCACATCCTATGCACTGTGTGCCAACGCTTGTTAAGTTCATAAGCAAAGGATTAGTCATGAGAATTGTTATTGTATCCTTCAACAAACAATTGAAACCATCATATACATCAATGAAATAACTGGTATCACAAAGAGACTGATGATTAAGTCCAGTCGCTCCATCAGACCAATAAATGTAGTATCCGGGGTGTCCTCCAGATATTGACAATGTTATTGAACCATCACATAAATCTGTACATGTCGGAGGAGTAATTACTTGTTGGCTGACAACTATCGGAGGAACATCCAACAATTCTACAGTAAGTGAATCAGCACATCCTACGCTATCGCTTACTCTGATAAAATAGATGCCCGGACAAAGAAAGTTTAAATTAGGAACTGTATCAATACCGTTAATCTGCCAACTATAAATTCCGTTGCCCCCTGTTGCCCAATTATAAACTCCTCCATTACATACACTGGGACATGTGATTTCGCCTGTCGAATTAAAGAGTTCAACATCTAAACTTGTACCAATCTGAACTGAATCTGTAATATCACAACCTGCACTGTCAATCAAATGTACACTATAGGATTGCGCGCATAATTGTGTAACCAACGTATCAGTAGAACCGGTTGACCATATTATCTGTGGCGTTATGCCTCCTGAGACACTGATTTGTGCCGAACCATTACACGAGTGATCACAAGGAACATCAGTATGATGAAGCGTCATTGTACAAAAAAGTTCAAATGGAGCAGACATGGTTTCACAATTCCCTCCGGATGAATTAAGCAGATTCAATGCTGTATAAACACCTACTTGTGTGGGTTGATAAATAGTATCGTAAGCATTTGGTATCAGACTGCCGTTCAAATACCAACGAATGTTTGGATGTGCGCCACGTGCCCAAAGTTTGCTTCCATATAGTTCAATTACCAAAGTATCAGGGGGATAAATTGAATAGATATTTTTACTTGCACTGCCGGTACATCCATTTGTATCCATGCAAAGTATTCTATAATTGCCAGGCCAACCGGCCAAATAGTACGACGAATCTGCTCCGGGAATATCATAGCCACCCAAATACCATTGGTAGGTGTAAGCCGGAACAATGCTTGCATATAGACTGATTTCCGAATTGCTGCAAAAATTCGAATCTGAAGCAATAATAGGTTGGATAATTAAAGTGCTGTCAGGCTCTATATAAGTATTGTTTGAATTTGAATAACAAAGGTTCGAGTCCTTCACCTGAAGAGTGTAGCCACCGTATTGACTTGGAAAATAAATTGTATCTGTTTCACCGGTTAATGCGTTACCATAATTGTCGTACCATTGATAAGTCAGCAAAGGATCTAAATGCACATAAACACCAACTCCTGTCCCACCGCAAGCTACCGGCTGGCCTGTAACAAGGATTTGAGGAGGAGTCGGGCTTTGAAGCATGTTTGAATTCACGGTAATGG
Source organism: uncultured Flavobacteriales bacterium (assembly GCA_964355885.1). Lineage (GTDB taxonomy): Bacteria > Bacteroidota > Bacteroidia > AKYH767-A > 2013-40CM-41-45 > QQVM01. Next base: position 20,249 of record CAYHFJ010000043.1, on the reverse strand, counting down.
AAGTGTCCCTACACCCGGCACCTGAAATTACAATCACAGAATAATTACCCGGCTGGTATATATTGATGCTACTTCCGGAACTAAAAGATTGGCCATTTTTTTTCCAGTGATAAGAATTTCCCTGAACCCAAGGTACCGAAAAAATCGTTGGGTTATATTGGCAAAAATCAAAGTTGCCCGTTGATGAGGTGATATCTACATTCGGCAATGCGTTTACAATAACCATAACACTGTCAACTGCGGTAAAACCATTAGCGTCTGTTACAGTAACATGATACAAGGTATTTACCAGCGGGTGAGCAAAAGGTGAATCACTGTTTGAAGAAGCAAGAGATGAATCAGGTGACCAGCTATAAGAGTATGGTGGAGTTCCGCCAAATGCTGTATTGGATCCCATTCCTAACTGAACACCACTGCTGTAACAAATGTTCTTTGCAGATCCTGCTTCTGCAATAAATGCATTTAATAAATAAGGAAAGGAAGTAGAAATTGTTACACAACCGTTTAAGATGCTAAATTCAACAGAATAATTACCTGATTGAGCAGGTTGATAAGTGACTGAATTTGCCCCGGGTATAGACACACCATTAAAATACCACTGAATAATATAATTAGAGTTATTTACAACACTCAAATTACTCCCATTCTGAACAACGATTGGAACAGGAGGAGGGACTTTATTCACAATATTATGATATGCTATGCTTTGACATCCGATCCCGGAACTTACAATCACAGCATAACTACCACCATTGTTAATTAAAATTGACTGGGTGGTATCCGGAATAGGACTCCATGAATATTGGTATGGCCCAACCGGGGATGCTGACAATATCATTGAATCACCAGTACATAAAAAGGTGGAAGGACTCGATATTGAGGCTACCGGTATTTGGCCGGCAACTACATTTGTTATAGAGGATGTATCTGTGACGCAAGGGCTACTCAGTATTAATCGATATTCCGCCGGTATAAAATTATTTCCATATATTCCCAAGGAAGGATTTGTTTTTCCTGGCAAAAGCGTATCGTTGCGCATCCATTGATAGGTAGTATATAATTGACCAGGAATGCCCAATGACAAATTATTTCCTGCACATAAAGCTACTGTTGTATCAGCTCCATGTATTAAAGGATGTGAATCAAGGATGACAACTTGGAAAGGGGGCGTTTGCAATACCAAGCCATCAGCAAAAGTCAATACAGCCTGAAAAATTCCTGCAGAATCAACTGTAATCTGTCTGGTAGTTTCGCCAGTCGAACAAAGATATGCGGAAGCACTATCAAGCGTCAGAATGGTGCTTCCGCTGTCACAAATGTATGCGTTACCATTGATTGAAGTATAGTAATATTCGCATACTGTTCTAAAGAGCTCTCCACCACGATTAAAATGTGAATTGATACGTTTAATTTCATAGCCAAATGAATTGTAAAAATGGGCCACCGACGATCCGGAACATCCAACACAATCATTTGATTCATACTGAACGAGACCTAGTGTATCGTATGAAATCCCATTTGAAAAAAACCAATATCCGGGTTCTTCCCAATCAGTATAGGTGCGCAAATGCCTTAGTCGATGATGAAGGTCGAAAACATACTCTATGTTTGAAACATTCTTGAATGATGAATCTATATCTGACCAGTATTGTAATGTGCAATTGAAATTATAACCAAAAGGTTCATAAATGTAAATCCTCAAAGAATCAGTTTTCCAATTTCCAGTGCCGGGAATTTGGGAGGAATCGGTAAGTATACGTTGTTGTGAATCGATGGCATAATAATGTCGTTGAATATCTTCCCAGGTACCGGAAAGCCAATTTTGTTTTAACACAATTGTATCAGTAGAAAATGAATTCCGTTGGTGAATTATTTTGGAAGAATTCTGCCATGAAATACCGTCCCAACTTTCGGTCAGTATAAGTGAATCCAACTCAACAATATTTCTGAAATGAGTGATCCGCGTAGCGTTTTGCCAGGAAGAACCTGATGGCACAAATTCAAGATCGCTGATCAGGGAATCAGTGCTTGAATATGTAAAAACATGTCTGGAATAAATGGGCTGCCAGGTACCATTCCATTGATATGTTGAGGACATCAGTAAATGTCCATTAATATTGTATAAAAACGAATCCAATAAGTTGTTCTGCCATGATCCGGCGGACCAATTTTCCTGAATTCTCGTGGAGACAAGTCCATTTGAATATCTCAAAATTGATTCCCGGCTTGAGTTCACCCATATCCCATTTGACAGCAAAAAAGTCAATTTCTCGATGATCTTGCCATTGTTATCATAGGTATTGTGGTATTTTATAGAGGGCGCTGATATCGTTGTGTCATATTCATAATCTTCGTAACAACGTGAAATGAAGAGAGAGTCTCTAGAAAAATTGCCAAATACTGTAATGCAGTTTATGAGCAAAACGAAGAATAAAATTGTTCTCATTGTAATATTTTAGAAACCACTAAATTACGAATTTAATCCATTTTATAGGAGCTCTTAAGCGAATAAAATTAACTCTATAACACTTTTATTAACAAGGTTAATTAACAGTGTCCTTTGTTCGTCGGGCGGAGTATTTTTTTATAAAACATAATTGTAGACATAGCAACTAAATTTGATTGCATTACAATCAACTTGCATGGTGTCCTCATAGTCATTATATTTGTGTTTTGGAATTTGCACTAAAGCCCACAACACTCTATAAAATAAGACATCATGTATTTCAACAGCAACATCAAAATCCTCCGTCAGCGTCGTAATCGCACACAAGACCTCGTCGCAACCGAACTGGGTATTAGTCGCTCTACACTCAACAGCTATGAGAACGGCAGCATTAAAAATCCTACACTCGAAGCACTGATGGGCTTTACAAAATATTTCAAGATATCGATAGACACACTGGTGAAAGTCGACATGAGTAAGCTCAGCGGTTTTCAGTTGAGTGAACTGGAAAAGGGAAATGATGTATATGTTACCGGCTCCCGGCTCCGTGTTTTAGCTACGACTGTGGATAGTCAGAACAGAGAGAATATAGAAGTAGTTCCGCTGAAAGCCAAAGCGGGCTATAAAAATGGCTTCGCGGATCCTGAGTTCATTAAAAAACTTCCCACCTTTCAATTGCCGATTCTTTTCAATGACCGGAAATACCGTATGTTTCAGATCACAGGAGATTCCATGCTCCCTATTCCGGACAAATCATTTGTAATCGGGGAATATCTGGAGAACTGGTATGACATCAAAGACGGACAGGCATACGTAATTCTCACTCAGGACGAAGGGCTTGTGTTTAAAGTTGCCTTCAATCAGTTACGCAAGAAAAAAAGTCTGGTACTCAAATCGCTGAATCCAGAGTACGAACCATACGAAGTTCAGGCGAATGATGTACGGGAAGTCTGGAAGTTCTGCAATTATATGAGCAGTGAATTACCGGAATACACCATGGACAAAGGTGATATTCTGAGCAAACTGGTTGCCCTGGAGAAAGATGTGAAGGGGATTAAGAGTGTGTTGGAGTGAACAATTTTAATAGCACACGGATGACACTGATGAGACGGATTTACACGGATAAATAATGTATAAAATACAACTTAGATCTTATAAAATTTACACAAAAGTGCCAGGTATCACATCGGTGTATTATCATTTAATAATTTAAACATGGAACTTCTTCAAAAAGAGCTTACGGATAAAATTATCAAAGGCTTTTATAAAGTATACAATGAGCTGGGTTTTGGTTTTTTAGAAAAAGTGTACCAGAATGCTTTGTTACTTGAATTTCATGGAATGGGACTGAAGTGTGAAAAACAAGTTCCAATAAAAGTTCATTATAATGGTCAGATAGTAGGTGAATATTTCGCTGACTTAATAATAAACGAATCTGTAATTATTGAACTAAAGGTTGTGGAAAAATTAATAGTAGAGCATGAATTGCAACTTTTAAACTACCTAAAGTCCACAGAAATAGAAATCGGACTCCTGATTAATTTCGGGAAACAACCTCAGTTCAAAAGAAAATTATTTACGAATGATAAAAAGAAACTCCAATCAATGAAAGATGAGATTCTATAATTATTCTTGGAAGAAAATTGGCCTTTGGATAAAATAAGCTAAAGAATTTTTTGAGTTTTATTACACTAATTACATTAAACAAAATCTTAAATCCGTTTTTATCAGTTGAATCCGTGTCATCCGTGTGCCAATATTGCTCCTAATTCAGTTTAAAATTGGTTTAAATTCAGCTAAACATCGAATCAGATATTTACTTACCTTCCGCCATGGAATTCAGCAAAATATTTGAGAACAACGAGAAATGGGTGACAGAAAAATTATCACTGGATCCCGATTATTTTAACAAACTTTCTGAGGGACAAAGTCCTGAATTTTTATATATCGGCTGCTCAGACAGCAGGGTTACCGCGGAAGATTTGATGGGAGTACAGGCCGGTGAAGTTTTTGTTCATCGCAATATTGCGAACCTCGTGGTAAGTACCGATAATAATCTGAACGCTGTAGTACAATTCGCGGTTGAATACTTACAGGTCAAGCATATCATCGTGTGTGGACATTACGAATGTGGAGGCATTAGCGCGGCACTGAATCCCACAGATATGGGCCAATTGAACAGCTGGCTACAGACACTCCGGGATGTTTACAGAATACACCGTGAAGAGCTGGATGCCATGACCGATACTCAGAAAAAATTTGACCGGTTGGTAGAACTCAACGTAAGAGAGCAATGCATAAACGTCATTAAAATTGATCACGTACAAAGAGCCTGGAACAGGACTCATTTCCCAACCGTGCATGGATGGGTTTTTGATGTCCGCACCGGAAAACTTATTGACCTTGGACTTGACATGGATGAGATATTCGGTGAAGTGAGAAACATTTACTACCTCACTAAATAAACTTACATTCTATTCGGGATTTCTTTTGTATCTTTCATTTCCGTTCATCTTTTCATGATGGTTAATCAGGCAAATTATGAAACTTCCACTCTACCAGATCGACGCGTTTACAAGTCAAATTTTTGGGGGTAACCCAGCAGCAGTGTGCCCGCTTGAAAAATGGCTGCCTGATGGAATCTTACAAAAAATCGCGGCGGAAAATAATTTATCGGAAACCGCATTCTTTGTTCCAAAAGGTGATGATTACGAATTACGCTGGCTCACTCCTGCTACAGAAGTAGATTTGTGCGGGCATGCGACACTGGCATCCTCTTATGTACTTTTTGAAATACTGAACTATAAAAATAAAACGATAAGGTTTCATACTCGAAGCGGGATTCTGACGGTTGAAAAAACCGATGAAGGATACACTATGAATTTTCCGGTAAATAAGTTTCAGGAAGTAGAAGTCACTCCACTCCTCAGCCGGGCAGTCGGCATAAAACCTTTGCGAGCAGTAAGCGGAAAAAACATTATGCTTGCCGAAATCAGCTCTGAAAAAGAATTGCGCACCCTCATTCCTGAAATATATACGGTGATGCAGGTGCATCCACATGGGCTGATTATCACAGCAAAAGGCGACAGCGTAGATTTTGTCTCCCGTAGTTTTTTTCCCAATCTGGGCATCAACGAAGACCCTGTAACCGGAGCGTCACACACGCTTCTTGCTCCATACTGGTCAGCTAAACTGGGGAAAATTTCCATGAAAGCAAAACAACTTTCTAAACGTGGCGGTGATTTACATTGCACACTTCTTGGTGATCGTGTGGAAATCGGTGGTCATGCTGTTTTGTATTTAAGCGGAGAAATTGAAATCAATTCTTAAGGGCACCTCTAATAACCTATTATTAGAGATGCCCTTACTACTATCCTAATGATGCCTCGGCAAAACTGCCAGTGATTTTAATGCAAAGATCAGGGCGATCAAAGTAAGAATTGCTCCCATCAAAAACGGAGCTCCCGGGAAAATTATAGGTGCTTCGGGCGAAGTGAAATAAGAAAATAAATAAGTCATCAGCAAGGGGCCAATGATGGATGTCACACTGATAAGACTTGTCAGCGCCCCTTGTAATTCTCCCTGTTCATTATTCGGTACCTGGGAAGATATGATTCCTTGCAAAGCAGGACCGGCAAAACCTCCCAATGCAAAAGGAATAATAAAAGCAAACATCATCCAACCTTTGGTCGCAAATGCAAAACAGATAAATCCTATCGTGTATAAAGTAAGTCCGAAATAGACAGAACGCTTTTGTCCTAACTTTGGAATGACAATACGAATCAGTCCGCCCTGTACGATAGCAATCATCAATCCCACAAAACCCAATGAATATCCTACCCATGCTTCGTTCCATTTAAATTTTTCCATGGTGTAAAATGTCCAGGTGCTTTGTGTCGCATGGTTGGCGAGATAAATAAATACCAGCGATATAACAAGACTTAGAATCAGCGGATATCTTCTTATATTATTCAATGAACCTATCGGATTTGCCCTTTTCCAGTCGAAAGGACGACGGTTTTCCGGTTTCAGGGATTCGGGTAAAATAAAATAGCCATACAACCAATTCACCAGTGCCAATCCGGCTGCCGCAAAGAATGGGATACGTGCGCCGTGCTGGCCAAGAATCCCTCCTATCACGGGTCCGATAATAAATCCCAGACCAAAGGCGACTCCTATCAGGCCAAAATTTTGAGCGCGTTTTTCCGGCGGACTAACGTCAGCAATATATGCACCGGCAGTGGTAATACTCGCGCCACTTATTCCGGAAATCAATCTTCCGATGAATAGCCAGGCGATTGTAGGCGCAAATCCCATAAAAATATAATCAATACCAAATCCAAATAAGGAGATCAGCAGGATCGGGCGACGACCGTATTTGTCACTCAGTCCACCAAGGATCGGTGAAAAAATAAATTGCATAAATGCATAGGCAAAAGTGAGCCATCCTCCATACATCGCTGCTTCGCTTAACCCACCTCCTGTCAATTGCTGAATCAAGGTTGGCAACACCGGAATGATGATTCCCAAACCGGTCACGTCAATCAGCATTGTGATAAAAACAAAAGTCAGCGCGGAATTTTTCTTCTCTGTCATCTTTCTCCAAAAGGTGTGTAAAGAAAGTGAGATTTTTCGAATCAAATGCGTTTAGCCTAGGACTTCATTACTTAGCTTCGCAATTCCTCCACAAACGCTAGAAACCATGTCCAAAAAGAAAAACTCTCAAAATGCAATAAACGCTGTCTCCGCAGTTGAAATATATGAAGCAGGCCCATTCGATCTGCATGCACTATCGCAACTTTTTGATGCCTATCGTCAATTCTATAAACAGGAATCTGACGTGCCCGCGGTAAAGATGTTCCTGGAAGAACGATTAAAAAATCAAGACTCTGTTATTTTTATTGCCTTTAATGAAGAAGGTAATGCGGTAGCTTTTACTCAATTGTATCCTTTGATCAGCTCTGTTGGCATGAAAAAAACCTGGCTGCTGAACGATTTATATGTTGATCCGGCTTTTCGGGGGCAAGGTATTTCAAGAGAACTGATTGAGAGGAGTAAGGAATTAGCAAGAACCACAAACGCAAATGGTCTACATCTTGAGACGGAAAAGACAAATAATATTGGGCTGAAATTGTACCCATCCGAGGGCTTTGAACTAAATAACAGTTCGAATTTTTATTTCTGGAGGTGTATATAAATAAATACAGCACATTTATCTGAATACATCTTAAAAAAGCATAAATTTGCAGTAAATTTAGGTGAAATTCATTGATTATCAAGTATATGAATCCAGAAAGCCATCCTATAGATTATCTTCCCATACTCATTCAGTTTTTTGTAGCCGCAGGTTTTGTTGTCCTTGTCATGCTAGCCACCCATTGGATGGGGCCGAAGAGGAAATCAAAAATTAAAATGCAAACCTTTGAATGTGGAATTGAAGCACAGGGTAATGCACGTGCTCCTATTTCGGTAAAATATTTTCTGATTGCAATTTTATTCGTTCTCTTTGATGTGGAAGTAATTTTCATGTATCCATGGGCGGTAAATTTTAAAGAATTAGGCATGACAGGCATCATTGAAATGTTTCTGTTCATGTTAATGCTATTAACCGGTTTCTTTTACATAATTAAAAAAGGTGCATTGAAATGGGAATGATGATATGTGTTTCTATCCCAGAGATAAAACACATGTAGAAAAGGAATTAAAGATGTCTGAAATAATAAAGAATCCATCCGATATAAAAGTTACAAAAGCACCTGCGGGTTTTGAAGGCCCGGGATTTTTTGCGACTTCGCTGGATCAGGTTGTAGGATTAGCCAGAAAGAATTCGATCTGGCCATTGCCATTCGCAACTTCCTGCTGCGGAATTGAATTCATGGCGACAATGGCTTCCACCTATGATCTTGGACGTTTTGGTTCTGAGCGTTTGAGTTTTTCCCCACGACAGGCCGACTTATTGATGGTAATGGGAACGATCGCAAAAAAAATGGGACCGGTACTTCGTCAGGTTTACGAACAGATGGCTGAACCTCGTTGGGTACTGTCTGTCGGTGCTTGCGCGTCCAGTGGAGGAATTTTTGATTCTTACTCTGTGTTACAGGGGATTGATCACATTATTCCTGTTGACGTATATGTTCCCGGCTGTCCACCCCGGCCTGAACAGATACTTGATGGAATCATGAACATTCAGGATCTTATTGGAAAAGAAACCCGTCGTCGGAGAAACTCTCCTGAATATAAACAGCTACTAGCCTCTTACGGTATCGAATAAATTAATATGGAAAAACCGACGATAGAAGAGATAATTTCAGCATTGTCAGAAAAATTTGGCGGACGGATACTTGGCTGGGAAAAAGAATATGACTTCCACATTGCCATCGTGGATAAAACAGCATGGGGAGAAATTTTTCGATTTCTGTATGATCACGAAACTTTTCGGTTTCGCTATTTAACCACTCTATGTGGAATTCACTTCCCGGACGCGGCGAAACCATTTTGTCTGATGGCACAGGTACATAGTCTGGAAAATAATATCCGCATCCGATTTAAAACATTCACCTCTCAAGATAATGTTGAATTCGATTCTTTGACAAGTGTATTCCCCGCAGCGAATTGGATGGAAAGAGAGGCATACGATTTCTATGGATTCCGTTTCCACGGACATCCGGATCTGAGACGTATCCTGAATGTTGATGATATGGATTACTTCCCAATGAGAAAAGAATATCCTGTTGAAGATCGCACACGCTATGATAAGGATGATACCATGTTTGGAAGAAAGCGGTCGGACTTCGACAGAAAAACATTAATGGATAAAAAATAATTTTCCTGATACCTGGGCTGGAATATTAACCTGCCTGCAAACGGAAAAGAAAAAAATATAAAAAGCTCATCGTTGATGAATCCGACGATTACAAAACCGGAAGAACACAAAGACTATACGACCCTTAATCTGGGTCCGACTCACCCTGCCACACATGGAATATTCCAGAACGTGCTGACCATGGATGGGGAGATCATTGTGAATTCTGAACCCACAATTGGTTATATACACCGTGCCTTTGAAAAACTGGCCGAGCATAAACCTTTTTATCAGGTTACCCCACTCACCGACCGTATGAATTATTGCTCCTCTCCTATCAACAATATGGGATGGCACATGACGGTTGAAAAATTACTGAAAGCAGAATTACCTCCGCGCGTGGAGTACATGCGTGTGATTATCATGGAGCTTGCGCGTATTTCAGATCATATTGTTTGTAATAGCGTTATCGGTGTTGATACGGGTGCTATGACAGGCTTCCTATCCGTTTTCACCTGGCGTGAATTTATATATGAGATCTATGAAGAGATTTGTGGGGCAAGATTGACTACCAACATCGGACGCATCGGTGGTGTCGAAAGAGACTTCTCAGAAACGGTTTGGAGAAAGATTGATAAATTCATGGAAGACTTTCCGGCTCATTTAAAAGAGTTCGAAAAATTGCTCATGAGAAATCGGATTTTCATGGATCGCACCATTGCCTGTGGCCCCATCACTGCGGAACGCGCACTCGCCTTCAGCTTCAGCGGACCGAACCTTCGTGCAGCAGGAGTTGACTACGATGTGAGAGTGATGAATCCGTATTCTGCATATAAGGAATTTGATTTCGATATTCCTGTTGGAATACATGGCGATACGTATGATCGGTTCATGGTGAGGGAAGAAGAGATGTGGCAGAGTATGAGTATAATTCGTCAGGCTCTAGAAAAGCTAAAAAAGCTGGAAGACAAAACATCTTTCCATGCGGATATTCCTTCATTCTATTTGCCTCCAAAGGAAGATGTCTACAATAATATGGAAGCACTGATCTATCATTTCAAAATTGTAATGGGAGAGACGGATGTTCCGAAAGGCGAAGTATATCATTGTGTGGAAGGCGGCAATGGTGAATTGGGATTTTATCTGATCAGCGATGGAGGCAGGCAACCATTTCGTCTACATTTCCGCAGACCATGCTTTATCTATTACCAGGCTTACAAAGAAATGATAAAGGGTGGTTATTTAAGTGACGCTATACTTACGATGAGTTCGATGAATGTGATTGCGGGTGAATTGGATGCTTAACATAATAGGAATGTTAATATAAAACTCTGAAAAGAGTATTGAATAAATTAAGAGTAATGAACACAACAAAAGAAATAAAATTTTCAGATGAGTCTCTGGCACTGGCTGAGAAACTTATGAAAAGGTATCCGGAAGGGAAACACAAATCCGCGCTGCTTCCGATTCTTCATATTGCTCAGGCGGAATTTGATGGATGGCTTAGCGCGCCTGTGATGGACTACGTCGCTTCGGTGATGAATATTCAACCTATTGAAGTATATGAAGTCGCTTCATTTTATTCGATGTTTAACCTTAATCCTGTTGGGAAATGTACTATTGAAGTTTGCCGTACAAGTTCCTGCTGGCTTCTGGGGGCTGAAGATGTGATCAGACATATCGAAAAGAAATTAAATATTAAAGTTGGGGAAACAAGTTCAGATGGTATGTTTACGCTCAAAGGAGTAGAATGCCTTGGCTCTTGCGGAACTGCTCCGATGATGCAAGTTGGTGCTGACTATTATGAAAATCTGACTTTGGAAAAAGTAGACAATCTCTTACAAGGCTTCAGGACTGAAGGTAAACGTAAATCCTACACAGACAAAGCAGAATCTAAGTCTGTCTAAGCTTATGGGAAAGAAAATATTATTACAACACGATCATATCCCGGGGATAAAATCCTACGAAGTCTACCGTCAACAAGGTGGCTATGCTTCTGTAGAGAAAGCCATTAAAACCATGGCTCCTGAGGCAATAGTTGAAGAAGTAAAAAAATCAGGGTTGCGTGGTCGTGGCGGAGCAGGTTTTCCGACAGGAATGAAATGGAGTTTCCTTGCGAAGCCTGAAGGAGTTGCCCGTTACCTTGTATGCAATGCCGACGAATCCGAGCCTGGTACTTTTAAGGACCGTTACCTGATGGAGCGTATTCCACATCTTCTGATCGAAGGGATGATTACTTCCAGTTTTGCTCTCGGAGCGCACACCTCATACATTTACATCAGAGGTGAATATTTTTATATTGCACGCATCCTCGAGCAAGCTATTGAAGAAGCCTATGTTAATGGTTGGTTAGGAAAAAATATTCTTGGAAGCGATTACTCACTTGACATATACGTGCATGTTGGTGCCGGAGCTTATATCTGCGGAGAGGAAACAGCCTTACTCGAATCACTCGAAGGAAAAAGGGGGAACCCGCGTATTAAACCACCCTTTCCGGCTATCGCCGGACTTTACGGATGCCCGACAGTCGTTAATAATGTCGAAACAATCGCTGCTGTTGTCCCGATTATCAATGATGGTGGTGAAGCCTATGCTCAGGTTGGTATAGGAAAAAGTACCGGAACTAAATTAATTTCTGCCAGCGGACACATTAATAAGCCCGGTGTTTACGAAATCGAAATGGGTATTCCTGTTGAAGAGTTCATTTTCTCTGAAGAATATTGTGGCGGAATCAAAGGTGGAAGAAAACTGAAAGCTGTTGTTGCCGGTGGATCTTCTGTACCAATTCTACCTGCAGAACTGATATTAAAAACAAGCAATGGAGAACCACGACTCATGAGTTATGAGTCATTGGCTGATGGCGGATTTGCAAGCGGAACAATGCTTGGTTCCGGTGGATTTATCGTGATGGATGACAGCACAAGCATTGTAAAAAATCTTTGGAACTTCAGCCGTTTTTATCATCACGAAAGTTGCGGACAATGCAGTCCCTGCCGCGAAGGAACAGGATGGATGGAGAAAGTCCTGCATCGCATAATGGAAGGACATGGAAAAATGAGTGACATAGATCTGTTATGGGACATACAAAGTAAGATCGAAGGAAAAACAATTTGTCCGTTGGGTGATGCGGCAGCATGGCCGGTAGCCAGCGCGATCCGTCACTTCAGAAAAGAATTTGAAGAGTATATACAGAAACCTTCAGCTATAGAGGACGTGAAACATTACTATCGTTTGCAAACTGAAGGAACGCTGAGTTAGATTATAAATAATTATCCATTATACATCTGTTCATGCTTACCGAACAGATTACAGATGAACAATAAAGCAAAATGCCTAAAGTAACTATAGACGGACAGAGTATTGAAGTACCGGATGGTACGACGATATTAGAAGCTGCCAGAAAAATTGGCGGTAAAATTGTGCCTCCGGCGATGTGCTATTATTCCACGCTGAAGACAAGCGGAGGATACTGCCGTACCTGTATCGTAAAAGTTTCAAAAGGATCTGAAAAAGATCCCCGACCTATGCCAAAGCCTGTCGCTTCATGCCGCACCACGGTTATGGATGGCATGGTAGTAGAAAATATCACTTCTCCTGACCTTATGGAAGCGAGAGCAGGTGTAGTTGAATTCTTATTAATCAACCACCCACTCGATTGTCCTATTTGTGATCAGGCAGGAGAATGTCACCTGCAGGATCTTTCTTATGAACATGGACTTTCCAAAACACGTTACGAGTTTGAACGCCGGACTTTTGAGAAAATAGATATCGGCGAAAAGATAAAGCTGCACATGACACGCTGTATTCTTTGCTACCGTTGTGTAAAAGTAGCGGATCAGCTTTGTGATGGTCGCGTTCATGGTGTTATTAACCGCGGAGATGTGTCCGAAATAAGTACCTATATCAAAAACGTTATTGACAATGATTTCTCCGGAAACATGATTGATGTATGTCCGGTTGGTGCTCTAACAGATCGAACTTTCCGTTTCAAAAGCAGAGTATGGAATGTAAATCCTGTTGACGCACATCGTGAATGCACAAAATGTTCCGGTAAGGCCATGCTTTGGCTTAAAGGGCCGGAAGTGTTCCGTGTTACAGGAAGAAAAGATACTTATGGTGAAGTCATCGACTGGATTTGTAACGAATGTCGTTTTGACAAAAAGCAAACCAGTGACTGGGTGATTGATGGTCCGAGTAATATAGATCGAACTTCCGTCATTTCTCAAAATCATTATGTACTTCCTGAACCTCCTCACAAACCTTTATTGAATGAGGTGAAGGTAGTTCCTGATCATTATCAGCTAGAAAATAAAAAATAGTTTACCAAAGAATATGTTTACTCCCGCTTTAATATTTACAATCATTCTTGTCATTGCAGTCTTCGCTATTTCATTGGTGATAGCGATGTACTCTACCTATGGAGAAAGAAAGGTAGCCGCCTTCATGCAAGATCGTCTGGGACCCAACAGAGCAGGACCTTTTGGTATTTTCCAACCGATGGCTGACGGATTGAAAATGTTCATGAAGGAAGAAATTATTCCTCAAGACTCTAACAAGTGGCTCTTCATTCTGGGACCGAGCATCGCGATGCTCACTGCCTGTATGGCTAGCGCGGTAATTCCCTGGGGAAAGGGCTTGAGTATCGGAGGTGATTTTTACCCATTACAAATTACAGATGTCAATATTGGTATCCTCTATATTTTCGGAGTAGTGTCTATTGGAGTTTATGGAATCATGATTGGAGGATGGGCATCGAACAATAAATATTCTCTTCTGGGTGCTTTGCGTGCTTCCAGCCAGATGATCAGTTATGAGATTGCAATGGGTTTATCAATCATTGCCTTGGTTATGATGACAGGAACACTGAGTGTTCGTGAGATAGCAGCACAACAGGCAGGAGGACATTGGAATGCATTTTATCAACCCCTGGGGTTTTTAATATTTCTCATCTGTGCATTTGCCGAGACAAACAGGACACCTTTCGATTTACCGGAATGTGAAACTGAACTGGTAGGAGGATATCACACAGAATACAGTTCCATGAAACTGGGATTCTACCTTTTTGCGGAATACATCAATATGTTTATTTCCTCAGCGGTCATTGCAACACTATACTTCGGAGGTTACAATATGCCATTCATAGAGCGTTTCGTTACAGATCCGAATTGGATTAGCATTATTGGTACACTCTTCCTCTTCGCTAAAATATTCTTCTTCATCTTCTTCTTCATGTGGATTCGCTGGACTATTCCGCGTTTCCGTTATGACCAGTTGATGAATCTCGGCTGGAAAGTATTGTTACCACTTGCCATCCTTAATATCTTCCTGACAGGCATCGTGATGTGGTTCATGGGGAAAGTCAATTAAGCAAATATTCAATGCAAAGTTTAACAAACAGAAGTAAAGTTGTCGTCAAGAAGGAAATGACCTGGATGGAGAAGATTTATCTTCCTGCCATTCTCGGGGGCATGGTTATTACTCTCAAACATTTCTTCCAAAAGAAAGTGACTATTAATTATCCTGAAGTGAAGCGTGACATTGCAGGCGTATATCGTGGTCTACATGTATTAAAACGTGATGAGAATGGAGCGGAGCGTTGCACAGCCTGTGGACTTTGTGCTGTCGCTTGTCCTGCCGAAGCCATTACCATGGTAGCTTCCGAAAGAAAACAAGGAGAAGAGAAATTATACCGAGAAGAGAAATACGCCGCCAGTTACGAGATCAATATGTTGCGTTGCATTTTCTGCGGATTATGCGAGGAAGCTTGTCCTAAGGAAGCCATTTTCCTGACCGATCAATTAGTTCCCACCTTCCGTGAACGTGCTGATTTTATTTATGGCAAGGATAAGTTGGTTGAATCAAAGGATGCACCGGTTGACATTAGCAAAAGACAGACTGCAGCGGTGAAAGAATTCAAAACGCATAAGCAATACCAACACAATAAACTTTAAGTAAAAGGTTTTTATTATTAGCAGATGGCACTTCAATTATTTTACTTTCTTTCATTCCTTGCAGTCATAAGTGCATTGATGGTAGTAGTTTCTAAAAATCCTGTACACAGCGTCTTATACCTGATTCTGGCATTTTTTGCCATTGCAGGTCATTATGTATTGATGAATGCTCAATTTCTTGCGGCGGTACACATCATCGTTTATGCCGGAGCCATTATGGTATTATTCCTTTATGTGATCATGATGCTAAATCTTAATGCAGAAGTAGAGCCACACAAAAGTAAATTACTTAAGATCGCAGCGACCTTTACCGGAGGATTATTAATGGTAGTACTGGTTGGAGTTATTCGTAAGTCCTCAGAAACCCCGGCTTTGAATCCGACAGACACCCAAATTGGCATGATAAAAAATCTTGGACATGTTTTGTACACCGACTTCATGCTTCCTTTTGAATTGTCTTCCATTCTTCTGCTTGCCGCGATGGTTGGAGCAGTAATGCTGGGCAAAAAAGAAATAAAATAAAATCAACTCAAGATGAATCCAGCAATCCCAATAAATTATTATATTTTATTAAGTACTCTTCTTTTTACAATTGGAGTGCTTGGTGTTCTTTTTCGTCGCAATGCCATCATCATTTTTATGTGCATAGAACTCATGCTGAATGCAGTTAATTTATTGCTTGTGGCCTTTTCAAGTTATCACTCAGACCCCGCGGGCCAGATTTTTGTGTTCTTCATCATGGCTGTTGCCGCAGCGGAAGTGGCAGTTGGCTTAGCAATTCTGATGATGATCTACCGCAATACCAATTCAACGGATATTAACTTTTTGAATAAGTTGAAGTGGTAAGAGATTGATGACAGGAATAAAGTGAGCAAGCTTTTTGGCAATGAATTCCCACACTGTCCGGACTGGGGTTTTTGGGTTTTCAGGATTGCTAATCTTACACTAATTGTATGGTTTTGTGAAAGTACTTTTCCAAACTAACTTGCGAAGATTTTTAACTAAGAAGATTTCCAGACAAGCAATGGTTAATCCAATCAATCACAGATTCTCCAAAATTACATTAATCACATTAATCCCATAAATCACAGTCCAGGCCATGGAATCTCCCTTTAGAAATCAGCTATTGTAACCCCTATCGCTACAGGATAAAGTGATGGTCCTTTCTTATCTTTAAACAAAGTGCTTGCATAATAATCAGCAAAGAAATTAACACCGCCATATCCAACAGCTACTCGGAAACCGTAACGGAAAGGATTCAGATTAAAATCATCAAAAGTATTGGACTTGAACGTTTTTCCATAAAACTCATATTTCTGTTTTGAATGGGAACCGATGCGAAGGCCCAGCATAGCACCGGCACCGAAATGAAAAGCCTTCTTTTTATCACGGCTGGTAAAATACTCAAACATAAGAGGAGCTGTCAGATAGGAAACCACTAATTTGGATTTCTCATACTTAATACCGGAAGAATTATCCCGCAACGTAGAGATCGGAGTTGTAGTCAGGATACTGATGTTGTTGTCAAAACGATAATTATTCCAGTTAATTCCCAAACCGGTAAAAAACCAGAGATTACTTTTTGCTATCTCAAAATTCTTTTGCAGAAGATTCAAAGAAATTGAAATTGACTTTTCCTGACGAAGATCCAGTCCATCATATCCGATTGGAATATCAAAATTGCCATCTTTATTGAGATATGAATTTATACCAAACTCCACTCCTGCCCAGATCGGACGTGGTTCTGATCTACGCTTTAACTTCGCGGCATCTTCCTTGTCAATGATTAAAACATCCATTGAGCCAAGAGAAAAGCGTGTTGTATCTGAAGCCGTACTATCATTTAAGGAGGAAGTTTTACCGACACCTGAGATGTTCTCTTCAAGCTTAGCAGGTTTCGTTTTATAAGTTACCACTCCACTTCCACTGATATTGGTTATGAGCTCATCTGTAACATCAATACTGCATTTTCCCAATCCGGAAATATTTGCTTTGCATTTAGCGGATTTTAGCTCGATAGCTTCTACCTTTCCTGAACCGGAAATATTAAAATTACTTTCCCCTGCCGTACCACTCAAAATCACTTTGCCCAGTCCGCTTATGTTAACAGCCACTTTGCGCACATTGATATCCAATGTGATCTTTCCATCACCACCAATATCCAATTTCAATTCATCCGAAGTAAAAGCTGTTTTCCCTTCTACGGTTCCCTTTCCTCCTATTGAAATTCGATTCAGAGCCGGCATGGTAACTGCAATTTCATCTCCTGTTTTAGCTTTGATGACGAGAACGCCATTTTTAACCAGCACTTTTGTGTTATCAGGATTCTCACCTGAAATAAATGCTACACTATGCTGATCCCCTTGCGTGAGATATACTTTGGCATGAGAATCAATACTGATGGCAGTAAATGGATCAACATTCAGTCCTGATGCTGTTTGTACAAAACGTGAACCGGAAATTAATATTGACAATAGAATGAGTAGGAATTTTTGTTTCATACGATTTTGATATGATTGTTTGTCGATTTATGTATGTGACGACCGTGTAAGCATAAAGTTACAGGAATCAAAAAGAAATTTACAGGATTAAGCATTTACCTTCAGTATATATTACTGTTATCATTTGTATTAAATAAGTTATGCATTTTGTTCAAGTGAATAGCTGATCACAAGAGAATAATCACTTAGAGATTTTCAGTTGAATTCGTGCATTCGTGGCAATTTATGCTATCAGATAAATCTATCTCACTCTCGTACGTGAAACCGAAAAATTACCAATTGCCAGGGCGTATGTTGTAATATTTTCAGATGCACCAGCTTTTTTGTCCAGTTCCATCTTTGTACCAATGACATTACCCAGCTTCTCCACTCCTGTCTCAGCAATATCCCAGGCATTGAGCGTTTTTACATTTTCAGTTGCCTGACTGGTAACTCCGAGCTCTGCAAGTTCTTCCCGGCTAAAAACGGAACTCAAATCTGTCGCCTCAATAACCGGACTTTCATTCTTGGCATTTACAGTTTCGGCTAAAGTATTTAGTGGATCAGACAGAACAGGAAATTCTTTTCGCATTGTTTCATGCCGGTCAGGAACAGATTGGGTCATTTGCTGTGTAGCAGGCTGTGTTTCTTTCAGCAGTTCCACATTCTGATATTTCTGTGGCGTCTGATCAGCCAATTTTTGAATCGATTCAAAATTCTTTGGAGCATTAGAATCTGTTTGACTTTTTTGTCCGCTGATTAAAACATGATCTTCCTTCTGAGTTTGAATTATTGCCGGCCTTTTTATTTCTACAAGAGCCGGAGTCTCTGTTTGCTTTTCTTGTTTCGTAATTACTGATTCTTGCTTCGAAATAATAAAAACGAAATAAGATAATAGCAAAATAATCAGCGAAGCGGCAATAGCAGCCGTCCGATAAAATGTTTTGCTGAATACAATCACTTTCGATTCCTTCTTTAAATTGGACTTAGCACGGAAAATGACAGAATAATCCGGTTGGATGCGTGTCTTCCTGAGGATTTCCAATTCTTTCGCTACTTCAGGATGTTCCTTAATGTACTTCTCTGTGGAACCTTTACCATTTTCATCCAGATCATTTTCAAGAAACGCGATCAGTCTTGTGAGATAGTTGCGATCATTGATTTCACTTCGGTGCAACCTTGCTTTGTTCAACAGGGTAATATTCAGTTCAGGTTCAATCTTCAGCTCCACAAAACTTTCGAACTCCTCGCGCAGATCAGGGTTCTGATCCAGAAAAGCGTACAGTTCCTTCCCGGTAGCGGTATCAAGTGCAGCCTCGTGAAAATCGAGAAAGAATTGTTCGTAATTGGCGCGGGTGATCATTTTTTATTTTTAATTATTCATGAAGATGACACTCATTTTATTCCTGAATCTATAATACCCTTTCCAGGTTTCCGATATATTGTTTCAGAAAAACCCGTGCCCGGTAGATATACACTTTTACCTGTGACGTACTCAATCCTGTAATCTCACCTATCTCATCGTAATTATATCCTTCCAGATCCCTTAATGTGAGAACAGCCTTTTGATTGTCCGGGAGAAGATTTAATGCGGAATTTAATATTTGCTTCAAATCGCTGTACTGTTCAGAATGAAAAAGACTCTCTTCAGTAACTTCTGTGAATGAACTCATTCGTTTATTCTTTCTGATCTTGTCGATCATAGTATGGTAGGCGGTGGTAAACAAATAACTCTTCGCTTTTTTACCATCAACACCGGCTACATTCTTCCACATCTTTTCAAATGCATCCTGAACAACATCGCGTGCATCTTCTTCATCCCGCATATTCTTAAGAATAAAACGGTAGACACCGTCGGCATGTTCATCTACACATTGATTGTACTCTGCAGTAGTCATAAAATCAAAGGTGTCCGGCTTGTTTGTTAGGTGGGACGTGTTAATAAAGCCAAAGTTACAGGCTTTTTAATAAATCTTCAGTCTTCAATCTTTTTCCTTCTAAATAGCTCATATCAATATGTTTGCATCTTTAAATCAGTTCCCGGTTATATAGCTGTTTTTCATTATTTCATTGCTATTTTTGCAGGCTAAGCAGAAAATAGAATGACAGAACAAGAGCAGATATCCGTATTTGATATGTTTAAAATCGGAGTGGGGCCTTCCAGCTCCCATACTTTGGGACCCTGGCGTGCCGCACTCAGTTTTCTGGAAACATTACGTGCAAAAAGACTGCTGGAAAAAGTACAATCTGTACGCATTCATCTTTACGGTTCATTAGCTAAAACAGGAAAAGGACACGGAACAGACATCGCCATGATGCTCGGCTTATCAGGTTTTGATCCTGTCACTTTTGATGTGAACAAAATCACTTCGACGGTCGATAGTATTACTTCAGAAAAACTACTCAGCCTGGGAGGAGAAAAAGATATTCGCTTTAAACCTGCCGGCGATGTTGAATTTCATTTTTCAGAATCTCTCCCCTTTCACCCAAATGCATTAACTCTTGTCGCTATAATGGCAGATGGCAATAAACTGGAAGAAACTTATTACTCAGTCGGCGGTGGTTTCATA